>JANPAT010000482.1:0-1673 GCA_031430075.1 Chitinophagaceae bacterium
GTAGTATTTTGGTTTAAATATTCTTCTGCAGCTTTTTTTAGAGCATTCATTTTTTTTTCATTTATACTCTCTTCAGGGTTTCCAAACTGATTAGTAAGCCTTGTTTTAACTTCAATAAAGTGTAAAATGTTATTTTTTTGGCAAATAACATCTACTTCACAATGTTTATATCTCCAATTACGTTCTAGAATTACGAAACCATTTTCTATTAAATAATTAGTGGCAATGTTTTCTCCTAGAGTTCCTTTATATTGGTTATTTGTTTTTTTATTCATCTTTTATGAGTAGTTTCTTGCAACAAAAAATTTATAAACTTTATGGTAAAGTTCAGCATTACGCCTGGGGTGGATACAGTTTTATCCCTAATTTACTAAATTTTGAAAATAAAGATAATACACCTTGTGCTGAATATTGGTTAGGAGCTCATCCTTCTGCACCTTCAATTCTAGAAATTAATCAAAAAAAATATAGTTTACACAAATTAATTCAGCAATATCCAGAACAAATACTATCGAAACCAATTCAAGAGAAATTTGGAGAAATTCCTTACTTGTATAAAGTTTTAGATGTTAAAGACATGCTTTCTATTCAGGTTCACCCTACTAAAGAAGAAGCTATTAAAGGGTTCGAAAGAGAAGAAGCTGCAGGAATACCAATTAATGCAACTAACAGAAATTATAAAGATAAAAATCATAAACCAGAGGTCATGATTGCTCTAAGTGAGTTTTGGTTATTACATTGTTTTTTAAGTTTGAAAGAAATTGAAAATCGACTATTTGAAATTAAAGAGTTCAATATATTCATACATATTTTTAAAAGAGAAGGATTACAATCTTTATATCAATTCTTAATGGAGCTTCCACAAGATGAAGTTGATAGTATTTTGATGAGTTTAGTTAAAAAAGAAATTCGTAAAAAGGCAAATGGAGAATTAAATAAATCTCAACCAGGTTGGTGGGTTTGTAAACTTTTTAATGAAGGAGATGAAATTACAAATATTGATAGAGGTGTTTTTTCTATTTACTTATTTAACATAGTTTGCTTGCAAAAAGGCGAAGGTATTTTTCAATCTGCAGGTGTGCCACATGCATATTTAGAAGGTCAGAATATTGAATTAATGGCCAATAGTGATAATGTTTTACGAGGTGGGTTAACCCCAAAACATATTGATGTGCCCGAGCTAATGAAACATACATTGTTTGAACCTATAACTCCTAATATTTTAAAGGGAACGTTGAGAGCTGGTGTAGAAACTTTGTATGATTGCCCAGTTGATGATTTTGATATTGCTAAAATTAATCTATCAGAAAATAGTTCATATTCGGCATTATCAACATCTCCTGAAATATTTATAGTTATTGAAGGGGGTGCAGTTATAAATGGAACTGGCGTAAATTTTTCAGTTAAACGTGGAGATAGTTTTATCGTTTTCCCAAATGAAAATTATAGTATTCGTTCATCTGGTATTTGTGAATTATATAAAGCATTTGTAGGGTAAGCCACTTAATATACAAATAAAAGCTGTAAGATTTATTTCTTACAGCTTTGCCTATTTAATGAGCGTATTGTTCAACAACTTTTGGGTCGTGTTTGTGTTTAAACAAAACCAGAAATAATATTCCTACTATAAAAGCATAAATAGCAAAAGCCAACCATGTTGCTGTCCAATTTGT
>JANPAT010000483.1:0-10104 GCA_031430075.1 Chitinophagaceae bacterium
GTGCTAGTAAAAACCTTTTATTTTCCGAAAATATTAATGTTTTTAATAATAAAAACGAACGCATTTATCAATATGCAGAAGATGCAAATGATACAGTGGAAATTCCAATAAGTTTAGTTGAAAAAGCAAGAGTAGAAAATAAAGTAATTACTCAAGTTTCAACAAAACCAACTATAGCGATGTATTTCAACAGAAATAATTTTCCAATTGTAATTTCTGTTTCTGCTTCCGATGAAAACGGAAAAAATAAACTCTATGCACTAAAATGGAATTTAGTTTATAGTTTTTTTGTGGGTTCTATTTTGTCTTTGATTTTTGGTTGGGTGTTTAGTAACATTATTTTAACGCCGCTTATAAATATCAGTAACAGAGTAAATAAAATATCTGCTTCAAATTTTGAAGAAAGATTACCAGTAAATAATTTAAAAGATGAATGGAACCAACTTGCAAAAACTTTTAATGATTTACTTTCTCGTTTACGTAAATCCTTTGAATTGCAAGGAAGGTTTATTGCTAACGCTTCACATGAATTATCAACACCACTTACTTCTGTAAGTAATCAAATTGATGTGATTTTAAGAAAAGATAGAACCAAAGAAGAATATTTGCAGGTATTGTATTCAGTGAAAAGTGATGTGCAACATATGAGTGAACTAACACAGCAATTACTTGAAATTGCTAGAACATCAAGTGGTGGTTCCATTCAAACTGAAAATATTAGAGTTGATGAACTATTAATGGAAGTTCCCTCATTGCTGAAGAAAATTAATGCAAAATATAATGCTACAATTTATTTTGATGATTTGCCTGAAGATGAAGATTCCTGTTTGGTAAATGGAAATCATGCTTTATTACAAGCTGCATTTAAAAATATTGCAGAAAATGGTTGTAAATATTCTCCCAACAATCATGTAAAAATTTCTTTAAGTTTTGTTGATAAGAAGATTGTTATTTTATTTACAAATATTTGTACAAGCATCAATCAGCTTGAAATTGAGAATTTATTTCAACCCTTTCAGCGTGGCTCTAATTCTAGTAATATTAAAGGTTATGGATTAGGGTTATCTTTAACACGAAGAATAATTCTTTTGCACAAAGGAGAAATTAAAGCAGAATTGAATGAAAATGATACAATAAATATTTCAGTTGTATTTCAATCTACATTAAAATATGTTTAAGTAGTTTTCAATTCTATCACTTGTATCATTATTGGGTAAATAATATTTTTAAAAATGAGTTTCTATCAAGTAATTGAAGCATTAGTGGTTGTTTCTGCAGTATTTGCTTATGTAAATAAGCGAATACTGAAATTTCCTATTACTATAGGGTTAATGTTTTTAAGTACTTTGCTTTCATTAACATTATTATTATTAAATTTTCTTTATCCAACCTTATTAGCACCAATTACTAACTTAATAAAGGAGTTAGATTTTAGTTCAATAGTACTAGATATTTTACTTAGCTTTTTATTATTTGCTGGAGCATTACATACCGATTATGTTCAGCTTAAAAAAAATAAAATTTCTATTATACTTTTTGCTTTTTTCGGGGTGCTTATTTCAACAGGTTTAGTTGGGGGAACATTATATTTTTTAACAGATTTAATTGGTGTTCAAATTCCCTTTCTTTATTGTTTATTATTTGGAGCTTTAATATCGCCAACTGATCCAATAGCAGTTTTAGGAATTTTAACAAAAGCCAATGTGCCAAAAACTGCTGAAATAAATATTGTTGGCGAATCTTTATTTAATGATGGCATTGGTGTTGTTTTATTTGTTTCTATAGTTGCAATTATTAATAAGGGGTATGATCAAGTTCAAATGATTGACATACCTATTTTATTTTTTAAAGATGCAGGAGGCGGAATTTTATTAGGATTTATTTTAGGATTTTGTATTTATTATTTATTAAAAAGTATTGATGACTATGAAACAGAAGTGATGATTACACTTGCTGCAGTAATGGGGGGCAATTGGTTAGCACAATCTATACATGTATCTGGACCCTTGGCAATGGTTGTAGCAGGTTTAATTACTGGTCATAAAACAAAAAAAGAAGCAATGAGTAGCATTACATCCACTTACGTTGATAAATTTTGGCACTTAATTGATGTGTTAATGAATGCAATTTTATTTGTCTTAATTGGTTTAAAAATTCTTTCAATTAATTTTGAGTGGAGTTTTTTATGGTTAGCACTATTGATGATTCCATTATTAATTCTTTGCAGATATATTGCCTTGTATATTCCTTTTCAACTTTCAAAAAAATGGTTAAATATCAATAAGAAAATATTGTTGTTGATGACATGGGGTGGCCTTCGTGGTGGGCTATCTATTGCGATGGCCTTATCTATTTCAGACAATATCGCTGTTAAAGATGAACTGGTATTTATAACTTATGTTATTGTAATGTTCTCTATTTTTATTCAAGGATTAACTGTTGAAAAAGTTGCTCAAAATATATTTAAAAATTAATCTTATAAAATATTTTCTATTTCGTTCAAATGAAATACAGTGTACTTAGATCTTTCGTATTTATCTGAATTTAAATGATTCACATAAATGGTATCCATATTTATGTTTAATGCACCTTCAATATCTGCATCAATATTATCGCCAATCATAATACATTCTTTAATATTCGCTTTTGTTTTTTGTAAAGCAAATTCAAATATTTCTTTATTAGGTTTTAAGCTATTGCTAGCTTCTGAAGTAATTACTTCACTAAAAAATATTTCTAATTTACTTTGTTCTAATTTCTTTGATTGAATACTGTCAAATCCATTGGTAATAAGATGTAGCTGATAATTTTTATTTTTTAAATAAGTTAATAATTCAATGGTGTAAGGAAACAAATTTGTTTTAAATGGAAGAATATCCGTAAAAGCTGTTGCCATATTTTTTGATAAAGCTTCATCAGCAATTTCATAATCTAATAAGGTTAACCACATTCTTTTCCATCTTAATTCTTGTTGTTTAATAAAACCTTTGGTATATCTATCCCAAAGCATATGATTGTAATGACTGTATTTTTGAAAAAAAACATCAAAACTATCAATACCTTTTTCTTGTAATTCAAATTGAATAAACAAATCAGTTAAAGTATCTTTTGCATTAGTTTCAAAATCCCAAATGGTATGGTCTAGGTCAAAAAATAAATGTTTGTAATAATTTGTATTCATGTTCTACAAAATAAAGGATGCTTTATTTAATACTTTTAATTTTCATGAAATAACTTTGTATAATTATGAATATTATTATTACTGGTGCTTCTAAAGGATTGGGTAAAGCTTTTGCTTTGCAATTTGCAACCAACAACAATACATTGTTTTTGTGTTCTAGAAATGTAAATGCTTTACAAAAAACTGTAGCTGATATCAAGCAACATAATCCTGATATAACAATTCATTTTAAAGTTGCAGATGTAAGTAAAAAAAAGGATGCTATTGATTTTGCAAATTGGTGTTTACAATTTGGAACTCCAGATATTTTAATTAATAATGCAGGTGCTTTTCTTCCAGGTTCAATTAGTGCTGAAGCTGATGGAATTTTAGAAGAAATGTTAGCTATTAACTTAAATAGTGCTTATCACATTACAAGAACTTTATTACCTAAAATGATAGAGAATAAAAGTGGACATATTTTTAATTTATGTTCCATTGCATCAACAAATGCTTATCCAAATGGAGGCAGTTACAGTATCAGTAAATTTGCTTTATTAGGGTTTAATAAAAATATCAGAGAAGAATTAAAGCCTTATGGTATAAAGGTTACAGCTATAATTCCTGGTGCTATTTATACAAATAGTTGGAGGGGAAGTGGAGTTGATGAAAATAGAATTATGAAAGAAACTGATATCGCTAAAATGGTTTTTGCAGCTACACAATTATCTGCACAAGCATGTGTTGAGGAAATTATTATTCGACCTCAGTTAGGTGATTTATAAAAATTAATAATTATTAATTAATAACTCATAATTAAGAACTCATAATTCATCATTCAACATTCAACATTCCTCTATGCCCCAACCAAACTTTTTTGCCCTGTAATTTTCTTACTCCAAACATTATTGCAGCAAGAATAAAAAAGAACGGACCTGCAAAACCAAGTATGGCAATGAACTTTGTGCCAAAAAATTTGGTCATTGGTCTTCTTAATCTTTCACTAATTATATACATACTTGGCACCATTATAAGAGTTAAAAAGAAAGCAAAAATTAATCCAAAAATTATAGTCCAACTTAAAGGTCCCCAAAACACTACACTATCTCCTCCAAAAAATAAATGAGGGTTTAAAGTACTGAGTAAAGAATGAAAATCTATATTCAGTCCAACTGCTAATGGAAATAATCCAAGCATAGTTGCAAGAGCTGTAAGCAATACTGGTATAATACGAATTTTACCAGCTTGTATGGCAGCTTCTCTGGTTTTAACTCCTCTGCTTCTTAACTCATCGGTAAATTCAATTAGTAAAATACCATTTTTAATAACAATTCCAGCTAAGCCTACAATTCCAACTCCCAACATTATAAATGCCATAGTCATTCCTGTTATAGCATAACCAAGGAACACACCAATAATCGAGAAGAAAATTTCTGTTATAACAATAAATGGTTTACTCATTCCATTAAATTGTAAAACCAGAATTAAGAAAATAATTAACAATGCAGAGATTAAAGATGTAAATAAAAAGCTCATAGTTTCTGCTTGTTGTGCACTTTCCCCACCTTGTTTAATGGTAACATCTGCAGGAATTTTTGTTAGCGTTTCAAACACTGCAATTTTTTCTGCAAGTTCTTTATTCACTGGTCCTGTTAAAGAAGGATCAATAACATTTGATTGAATTTGTATGGTGCGTTTTAAATTTTTTCTTTTAACTCCACCAGAAGTATTCGTATAGTCAACAGTCGCCACAGAATTTAATGGAACTTGTTTTATTGCCATAGTAGCAAAGTCTCTAAAAGTGATTCTCATATTCATCAAATCACTGATATTATTTCGTTGTAGGTCGCTGTAACGAATTTGAATTTTATATTCATCTTCACCATCTTTTAACTTGCTAGCTTCTTTTCCAAAAACAGCATTTCTAATTTCCATACCAATTTGACTGGTAAATAATCCTTCACGCATGGCTTTTTCTCTATCAACATTTATAGTGACTTCTGGATTAATTAAATCAATATCTGCTTTTAATTTTTCAACACCATAAACTCTGTTGGTATCTAAATAATTTAATAATTCAATTGAGGTTTTTGCAATGGCATCAAAATCATCACCTGCAATTTCAATGTTTACAGGAGGGTCAGTTGGTGGGCCACCAGCTTCTTTTTCAACAGTAATTTCTGCTCCTGCAATTCCTGCTTGCATTTCTTTTCTGATGGCATCTAAAAAAGGCTGTGTTTTTTTGCCATCTCTTTTTTCATGTTCTAAAAAACTAATTTGAATTCTACCTAAATTACTTTTTGTACTTCTATCATTATCTCTTGGATTATTGGCACTAATAGCAACATTTGTAATAATACTTTCTACTATTCCTTTTTTTGAGGGAAGTTCATTTTCTAAAACCTTGTATACTCTTGATTCTAAAATTTTAGTTACTGAATCTGTAGCTTCTGTTCTGGTGCCAATTGGCATTTTAAGATAAACATAAATAAAATTAGGATCTCCACTTGGAAAGAAAGTTTTAGGATTATTTCTAATTGCAAGCCCAATAAACGAAATGATAAATAAGCCAAATAAACTGGCAAAAATCCATGCTGGTCTAGTTCCTATTAAAACCCATCTTAACAAGGTTTCATACTTGTTCATTAAATTAGGTAAGAAACTATGTTGAAAAGTAAATATTAAATCTCTCAGAACATAGTTATTTAAAATAGCTAATAAATCTAATAGAATTAAAAAATTTCCAAGAGCTGGCCATCCTGCTAAATCTAAAATAATGCCCCAAAATATAAATACCCAAAACCACCATTTTCTAAAAATTTCTTTTTTAGGTTTATCAAATTCTTTTCCTTCGGGTTTCATGAAATCTACTGCAAATACAGGGTTGATAATAAATGCAACTATCAGTGATGCTGCTAATGTAAGTATTAGCATGGTGGGCAGATAAATCATAAATTTACCTATTAACCCTTTCCATAATAACAAAGGAAAAAATGGGGCAAGTGTGGTTAATGTACCAGCTAAAACCGGAATAAAAATTTCGCCTGCTGCTTCTTTTGCAGCTCGATTAATTTTTACTTTTCCGTTGTTATAAATTCTATGCGTATTTTCAATTACAACAATCGCATCATCTACAATAATTCCTAATCCAAATAATAAAGCAAATAATACAATAAAGTTTAAGGTAACCGTAGTGCCAACAATTCCATCTGCTAAAGGCAAGAATAAGAAAGCAACAAACACACTTAATGGAACACTTAATGCTACAAAAAATGCGTTAGTTACACCCATAAAAAACATCAGTACCAATAACACTAAAATAAAACCAATAATGATGGTGTTCACTAAATCTTTGAAGGAGGTGGCTGTCTGTTTGCTTTGATCGCCAGTAAATACAATGGCTAATTTATCTTTTGGAGGAATTTGACTGGTTTGTTGCATTTCCTCAACAATGGCTTTAATTTTTGTAGCTCCATTAATTAAATTTTCACCAGCACGTTTTACTATGTTAAGTGTAACAACATTTTTTCCATCTAAACGAGCGTAGCTCTCTGTTTGCTTAACAGTATCTTTTATTTCTGCAATATCTTTTAAAAACACTGCACCACCTGTTAGGTTTTTTACAATAATGTTTTGCATCGCTAACACATCTGCAAACTGACCTTTAATTCTGATGGTTCTTTGTGTATTGCCTACTTCAATTAATCCGCCACTAACATTTCTGTTTTCATAATTAATGGCATTGCTAATGTCATTGAAACTAAGTTTAGCAGCTTGCATTTTAAAAGGATCTACATTAATTTGAATTTCTCTTTCAGGTGCACCCACAATATCTGCTCTATTAATTTCTCCAAGTTCTTCAAAACGATCTTGTAATTTTTTTGCATATCGTTTTAAAGTCATGCCATCATAATCTCCACTTAAATTCACATACATGATGGGCATTTCACTAAATGCAAATTCAATTACATTGGGTTGTTGAGTTAAATCTGTTGGTAAATCTGTTCTTGCTTTATCAACTGCATCTTTTACTTTTTGTTTTGCAAGATCAGTTTTAATATCTGTATCAAACTCTACAACAATTGCACTAAAATCTTGTTGTGAAGTAGATTGTACTTTATTAATTTTTGCACCAGTAATACCTTTAATTTGTTTTTCAATGGGTCGAGTTACAAGATTCTCAATATCTTTTGCTGAGTTGCCTACATACACAGTTTGCACATAAATTGTTGGTACAACAATATCTGGAAACTGTTCTTTAGGCATAGTATTAAACTTTGTAATGCCATATAAAGAAATAAGAATTGTGATAATATAAACTGCTGTTCTATTATCAACAGCCCATGAGGTGGGTTTAAATTCTTTAAATTTAGCTTTTAAGTTTTCAATTATTTTCATCGTAATATTTTATGATTGCTCAATAATTTATTTATGAGTTGGTAGTTACTATTTTGTTCTTAAAGACTGACCATCATAAACAGTTTGAAACCCTTCTGTGATTAATTCATCTCCAGAAGATAAACCAGTTTTTACTTCAATTAAATTGCCACTTAACTCACCAACCGTAACTTGTTTTTTTCTTGCAATTAAGTTATTACCTTCTTTAACTGCTACATAAACAAACTTTCCTTTATCATCAGTTTGTATGGTGTTTACAGGCACAGCAATGGCATTTTGTGAAATATAATCTTGAATTTTTATTTGAACATTTTGATTGGGTCTTGTTAAACCATCATAAGGAATTTTTGCTTCTGCAATAAAACTTCTGTTATTTAGATTGATAGTTTTACCTGCAAAAGAAATTTTGCTAATGTAAGTTTTATTAATGTCTGTTAAAAACAGTTCAACAGGTGTACCTAATTGAACACGGGCAATATAATTTTCTGGAACCTCAGTAACTACTTTTAATGTTTTGGTATTCACAATTTTTACTTGTGGCATATTGCCAATAAAACCAGTAAAAAATTCTCCTGGTCTAACATTCAATTCATCTACAACACCCTCAACATCACTCATTACATTTAGTGCAGAAGCTTGTTCTTGTGCAGTTCTATAATTTGCCTCGCCAGTTAATAATTGCTTTTCTAAAGTTTCGGCTTGTGCTTTTGCACTTATTAATTGCACTTCTGTTCCAATGCCTTGTTTCCATAAATTATTTTGACGATTGTATAAATCTTTTGCTAATGCAACTTGAGTTTTAATGGTTTCTAAATTTTGTTTAGCAGCTATTAAAGATTGACGTGCAATAGCATCATCTAACTTTAAAATCATTTGACCTTTTTTAACATAGTCTCCTTTCTTAACAAAAACAGCTTTTACTTGGCCACCGCCTAATCGAGGTGATACATACGAAATATTATCTGCATCTACTTTGCCTTGAATGTCTATAAAGTGTTTAAAATCTGCATTTGCAATAATTGTGGTGCCAATTAATTTTGCATTTTCATTTGCTTTTGCTTGTGAATTGGTATCAAGTTTTGCAATTTCTTGTTCGAGTATTTTTATTTTTTCTGTTGTTACAAGTACTTCTTTTTTTAATTTTTCTACTTCCAATTTTTTTGCTGCTACATCATTTTTTGATGAAGTTCCACAAGCTACCAGTAGTAATGTGGCAATGCTTAAAATTGAGATTTGTATTTTTTTCATTTTTTATTTTCTTAATTATATATAATATTTTAAAGTTTTCCAATTGCTTTTAAAAAATCCACTTTAGCAATAATAGCATCGTATAACGCAGCTATATAGTTGGTTTGAGAAGCTTTGAGTTCAGTTTCTGCAGTTGTAATTTCTGTGTTAGAGCCTGTACCAGCTTCATATTTCTTTTTAGTTTGATCATACACTTTTTCTGCTAAAATCATATTGCGTTTTTGTATGTCGATGGTTTCTAAAGACGAAATGAATTTTAGCTTGGCTTGTTCTGTTTCTGCATTTATAATAATCTTTAAATTATCAATATTGTTATTGATTTGCTGTAAATCCAATCTGGCTAAATGAAGTCTTGAATCTTTGGTAAAACCATTAAATATGGGCATGTTGATGTTCAAACCAACAAATGATGAGGTAAACCAATCTCCTTTTTCAAAAAAAGTATATTTATTTCTTAAAGCTTGCTTACTATAATTTGCATTAAACGAAATGGTTGGCAAATAGTTTAATTGGTATCTTTTAACGTTATACTGATTTAGTGTTTTTGCAATTTGTAAATATTGATATTCTTTTCTATCACTATAATTTACACTATCAATTAAAACATCTTTTTTAATTTCTGTTTCAGAAACTTGATCTGTAAGTATTAATTCATCTGCAATGGGCATACCTAATAAGGTTTTTAAACCCACATAGCCAATGTTAATTGTGTTTAATACTTTTTGTTTTTCTGTTTTTAAATTGTTTAAAGAAACTTCAAGTTTATCTACATCTAATTTTTCTGCAAAACCATTTTTATAAATTTCATTAACATCGTGTTGCAGTTTTTTTAGTCGTGCAATGTTTGCATCTAATAATTCAATTTGTTTTTTAGCTACTACTAATTGGTAATAAATTTTTTGAACATTGGCTTTAATATTTTCTTCGGTAACTTCCATTGCTTTTTTCTGATATAGCATAGAAGCATCTCTAGCTTGTAAGCCAACAAATACCTGACCATCGAATAATAATTGTTTTAGTTGAATGCTGGCAGTTGTATTGTATTTGGTGCCAAATTGTACTGGTAAGTATGTTCCTTTTGGTTGGCCAAAAATTTCTCCAGGTATTAATGATACTGGTATGTCTATAAAATAAGTTGTTCCAACATTTGCATCAATAGTCGGAAAAGCTGCAGCCGTCATAAGTCTATTATTTTGCTGTTGTATTTGAACATTCAATAAAGCATTTTTTACTTGAATATTATTCTTTGTTGCAAAGTCAACTGCTTGTTGTAAAGTAAACTGGTGTTTTGTTTGAGC
>JANPAT010000484.1:0-9452 GCA_031430075.1 Chitinophagaceae bacterium
TTGTTGAATAAAAGTAAAAACCCAGAGGTTTATGTGCCCTTTAATTCTCAGTATAAAAAATTGCAAAACCAATTGCATTATTATTATGCCATTCAAAAATTATTTCCTACCGATTCTTTAGTTTTAGATAACAAAATTTTACAAGTCGGCGATTCATCAAATATCATCCCATCATTAAAAAAAAGATTGTATTTGTTGGAAGACTTAGCGATTAATGACAATACTAATATTTTTGATTCTAGTTTATTATTTGCTATATATCAAATACAAAAAAGATATGGATTGCCCATTTCATCGAATATAAATAATTCATTTATTCAAATTTTGAATAAACCCATTAGTAGATTAATTCAACAAATTTTAATTAATTTGGAAAGAGCCAGATGGTTACCTCAAGAAAAAGACAGCAATTATTTTTTAGTAAATATTCCAGAGTTTACCCTTCATGTTTTTGATAATGCTGTAAATACTTGGGATATGAATGTTATTGTTGGCAAAGCAGCAACATCAACAGTAATTTTTAGTGGAAATTTAAAATACATTGTTTTTAGTCCGTATTGGATTTTACCAAATAATATTGTAAAAAATGAAATACTGCCAAACTTTAAAAAAGACCAAAATTATTTAGAAAAAAATAATATGGAACAATATGGCAATTCAAATGGTTTGCCTATGATAAGGCAAAAAGCTGGCCCAAAAAATGCATTAGGATTAGTAAAATTTTTATTTCCAAATAGCTACGAAATTTATTTTCACGATACGCCCAATAAAAATTATTTTTCATCAACCAATAGAAGTTTAAGTCATGGTTGTATAAGGTTAAGTGAACCCAAAAAACTAGCTTCTTATTTATTAAGGAATGATACCTCTTATACAGAAAACAAGATTGATAGTTTAATGAATTTGCCAAAAGAAAAATGGATTGGTTTACCAAAGGCAATACCCGTTTTTATAGTGTATTTTACAACTTGGGTAGATAAGAATGGCTTGTTAAATTTTAGAAATGATATTTATGGCCACGATGAAAAAATGAAAACTAAACTGTTTATTCATTAAATTTACAAACGGTATTTGTGATTTTAATATTTGTTAATATCCAATTTCCCTAATCAACCTACTAACACTAAAGAGAAATAAAGTTATTTTTACTAAAATTATTTTTAAGTAGATGAAGACAGTTTTGAGAATTGTAGTGTTGATACTTCTATGCAATAAAATTATTGCTCAGCCCATTAATAACGAGTGGATTGATTTTTCTAAAACCTATTATAAGTTTAAGGTTGGTAATACTGGCTTGTATCGTATCAATCAAATTACTTTATCAAGCATTGGTATTAGTAATACACCTATTGAACAATTTCAATTATGGCGTAATGGTGTTCAAGTGCCTTTGAATACAAGCAGTAGTTCTGGAATTATGGGAGCTCAAGATTTTATTGAATTTTGGGGAGAGATGAATGATGGAAAACTTGATAAATTTTTATATAAAAATCAAGCCCATCAACTATCAGATAAATTAAGCTTACAAACAGATACTACAGTTTATTTTTTAACCATCAATTCTAATATTGCCAATAATTTACGATACACAAATGCAATAAATAATGTTGCTGGCAATTCGTTACCTACTGAAAATTATTTTATACATAAATTACGTTTTAATTTTAAAGCAAGAGCCAATAGGGGGTATGCTTTAAATGTTGGTGAGGATGTTTATTCATCTACTTATGATATTTGTGAACTTCTGTCTACCGCCGATATTAATCTTGCTACTGGTGCATATAAAGTGCCTTTAAAAAATTTATATGTTTATAATTCTGGACCATCTGCAACTCTAAGTGCAGGCTTAGCAGGAAATTCTTCTAAAACAAGAAATATAAGAGTTAAATTAAATACTACAACTGCTTTTGATAATTTGTATAGTGGGTATTCGTCGGCAATTCAAACTAATAATAGTATTCCCTTAAATATTTTTAATGGAACCTCAGATACAGCAGTTATTGAAATTGTAACAGCAGATGTTTTTGATAGAGTGATTGCTAGTTTTATAGAATTACAATATCCACGACAATTTAATTTCGATGGAGCTTCAAATTTTTCATTTCAATTACCAGCATCAGCAACCGGAAATTTTTTACAAATTTCTAATTTTAATAAAGGCAATACCACACCTGTATTATATGATATTACCAACTTAAAATATTATAATGCCGACACTGCTTTAGCTGGAATGTTGCGTTTTGTTTTACCATCTTCTTCATCAGCTAGAGATTTTGTGTTAGTGAGCAGAAGCACAACTAATATTAATGCTGTAAGCAATATCTCATCAAAATCTTTCATCAATTTTGCATTAGGTAATAACCAAGGAGATTATATTATTATCTCCAATAAAAAATTAACAACTGGTGCAAATGCTGTTGAGCAGTATCGACAATATAGAACTACTGCTATTGGTGGTGGTTATAATACAAAGCTTATTGATGTGGATGAATTGGTTGATCAATTTGCATTTGGAATAAAAAAACATCCCTTAAGTATTCGAATTTTTTTAAAATATGCTAACAATATTTTTTCAGTAAAACCCAAACATGTATTTTTTATTGGAAAAGGAGTTACTTACGATCAGTATAGATTTAATGAAAGTAATCCATTAATTGAATCCCAAAACTTAGTTCCAACTTTTGGTTGGCCAGCTTCAGATCCTATGTTAGTTTCTCCAGATAATAGTGAACCAGCCCCATTATTTTCATTTGGACGATTATCCGCAATAACGCCACAGGAAGTATTAGATTATTTAGATAAAGTAAAACTATATGAATTGCAAGGAGCCAGCACCAACCAAACCATAGCTAATAAAGCTTGGATGAAAAATTTAATTCATGTTGCTGGAGGTAAAAATGATGGTGAAAATAATTTATTTACTTATTATTTGCGTAATTATGAAAACATCATTAAAGACACATTGTTTGGAGGCAAGGTTGCAAATTTTAATAAAACAACTGGAAGTGAAACTAGCCCTGTTACACAAACAGACATGATTAATTTATTTGCTAAAGGCGTTGGCGTTGTAACTTATTTTGGTCACTCAGCAGCATCGGGATTAGCTTATAATTTAAATGAACCTGATGATTATAAGAATACTGGAAAGTTTCCATTGTTTTTAGTAAATGGTTGTACAGCAAATAATATTTTTGATTTTGATAATATAAGACAAACATCGATAACAAATATTTCTGAAAAATGGGTGTTAGCTAAAAATATTGGTAGTATAGGTTTTGTTTCCATGTCGCATTTTGGATTAACAACATATCTCGATTTTTATTCAACTGGTTTTTATAAATCACTTTCAAATGCAACTTATAATAAAACCGTTGGCGATAATATGATGGGTGCATTAGCACAATTAAAATCATCAGCAACATTTAATGATTTTTTTGGTAAAACACATGGCGAACAATTTCTTTTGCATGGAGACCCTGCTATAAAAATATATGCTCAAACAAAACCAGACTTTGTTATTGAAGATGAACAAGTATCAGTTAATCCGAATTTTATTTCTGTAGCCGATAATAATTTTACTTACAAAGCATACATATATAATATTGGAAAATCGATTGGAGATTCTGTTAGAATTTTTGTAAGAAGACAGTATCCTAATGGAACTATAGAAAACATCTTCAACAAAAAAATTATATCTGTTCGTTATAACGATTCTGTTGTATTAGTCATTCCAATCGATGCATTACGAGATAAAGGAAACAACAGCATTACTATTACTGTAGATAGTGATAATTTGTATGATGAATTAAGCGAAACCAACAATACTATTACCAAAAATTTTGTAATTTTTGAAGATGAGTTAAAACCTGTTTATCCTTTTCAATATGCCATTGTTAATAAAGCTCAAATTAAATTGGCTGCATCAACGGCAAATGCTTTTAGCAGTTTAAAGCAATATAGTATGGAGATTGATACTACGGCTTTATTCAATTCATCTTTCAAAAAAACAAAAACTATTTCTTCTATTGGTGGGTTATTAGAGTTTGATGCAGGGTTTAGTTTTATCGATAGTACTGTGTATTATTGGAGAGTTGCACCTGTACCAACAACAGGAAATTTTAGATGGAATAATAGCAGTTTTGTGTATTTGCAAAATGCAACAAAAGGCGGGTTTAATCAATCTCATTTCTTTCAACAAGTAGATAATAATTTTAATAATTTATTACCAGATAGTATTTCAAGAAAAATTGATTTTCCAATCATCACTCAAACATTAACCATTCGAAATGCAGTGTTTCCTTATGGAGGAAGTGCAGATGGGGCCTATTCTATTTCAATAAATGATGCATTAAATCCTAAAACACAAGGCATTTGCTGGCGTGGTTCTAATTTAACTTTTACAGTATATAATTCTTCAACATTAGAAGGGTTGTATAATAATAGTTCTGGTCAGCCTGGTAAATATGGAAGTTTAGAATACACATCTGGTTGTACTCCAGGTAAAGAATATGATTTTGCTTTTAATACAACCGATATTAATGGAAGAAAAAGTGCCATGGATTTCATGGATAACAATATTCCCAATGGAGCTTATGTTGTAGTTCGTTCTGTAATAATCGATGATCCATATTGGCCAGCACCAACATATGCCAATACTTGGAAGCAAGATGAAAATGTGTATGGTTTAGGTAATAGTATTTACCATCGATTAAAATCTGCAGGATTTAATGATGTAGATTCTTTTAATAGAATGCGATGTTTTGCATTTGTATATCAAAAAAACAACGGCAGCTTTACACCCGTTTGGCAATTTACTCAAAGCCAATACGATTTTTTAACGCTAAGACTTAATATAAAAACCAAGCTAAATAATGGTTTCATGGTTTCGCCAAAATTAGGACCAGCACAAAAATGGTACAACTTTAATTGGGCTGGAAATAGAAATGATTTACATGATATTTTAAGTTTGAAATTGATAGGAGTAAAGAGTGATAATACAACCGATACTTTGCAAACTTATACTGAGTTACAAACGGCTAATGATATCAGTGGTATTAGTGCAACAACTTATCCGTATTTAAAATTACTTATTCAAGTAAAAGACACAGTTAATCTTTCAGCATATCAATTACGTTATTGGAGATTAATTGCAGATGCATTACCTGAAGGAGCTTTAGCACCAAATATTAAATTTATATTTAAGGATAGTTTACAAAAAGGTGAACCACAGAATATTGCTATTATTTTTAAAAATATTAGTGATATAGCATATACCGATAGCTTAAGTGTTCGATTACAAATTACAGATAATAGTAATACAACACAGAACATCATCTTACCTAAAATTAAAAAATTATTATCGGGCGATACAGCAATTATTTCAACAACTATAGCTACTGATAATTTAGTTGGTAAGAATAGTTTTTATATTAATGTTAATCCAACAAACAATCCTCAGGAGCAATATTTATATAACAATTTTGCATACAAGAATTTTTATGTTTTCGGAGATGATAAGAACCCATTATTAGATGTAACTTTTGATGGCGTGCATATTTTAAATGGCGATATTGTAAGCAGCAAACCTAGAATTAGAGTGGCTTTGAAAGATGAATCAAAATTTCTTGCTCTGAACGATACCTCATTAATAACTGTTCAATTAAAATATCCTAATGGAAAAATAAGGCAGTTTAAATATGGCACAGACACGTTACAATTTATACCAGCTAATGTTAATGCAGGAGATAATTCTGCAGTGGTAGATTTTAATCCAACTTTATTAGAAGATGGTTCGTATGAATTATTAGTTAAAGCAAAAGATAAAAGCAATAACAGTGCTGGCCCAAATCAATACAGAGTGTTATTCAGTGTATACAATAAACCCATGATTAGTAATTTGTTTAATTATCCAAATCCTTTTACAACATCAACAGCATTTGTATTTACACTTACAGGTTCTCGATTACCACAGAACATTCGAATACAAATTTTAACTGTAACTGGTAAAGTGGTTAAAGAAATTAATCAAGCCGAATTAGGTCCCATTCATATTGGAAGAAATATTACAGAATATAAATGGGATGGAACAGATATGTATGGACAAGCATTAGGTAATGGTGTGTATTTATATAGAGTGATTACCAACCTTGATGGAAAAAGCTTAGAAAAATGGAATACTGCCGATAATCAAGGCTATCAGGTAGATACTGATAAATACTTTAAAGCGGGTTATGGCAAAATGTATTTGATGCGATAAATTTGCAACATGAAAACAGTTGGTATAGGAACAAGAGTATTGAATTTTTTAATAGACACTATTATTATTTTTTTTATTAGCTATCTTATTTCAAAAATTAATCATTGGTATGCCGAGCAATATAAAATAGCTGGTTATACTTATCAATTTTATTACAATTTCGGCACTATTTTTTTCGCAGTATTGTTTGTTTACTATACTTTAATGGAAATATTATTTGCAAGAACTTTTGGTAAATTTTTAAGTTATAGTAAAGTAGTTAATGCTCAAGGAAAAAGACCTAACATAATACAAATTTTAATTCGTAGTGTAATTAGGCTAACTATTATTGATATGTTTTTTATTCCCTTTTTAGATAAAACTTTACACGATTATCTCAGTAAAACAAATGTTGTAGAAATAGATTAATAACTTTATTCATCAAAACAGTCAATACACTTTTTGAACTTTTCTTTTTTTATATCTAAACGAATTGCTTTTAATAAACAGAAATCTTTTTCTCGTTTTATTATTCGCTTATCTATTGCTGCAACTGCATTGAGTGTTGCTGTAATGATTATTGCTACTGCATTTGCATCAGGTTTTCAAAATACTATTTCACAAAAAATATTTAGTTTTTGGGGGCATATTCGTGTGCAGCATTTTGAATTAGGCAAATCTGCAGTAGCAGAAGAAACTGCAATTTTTAAAAGTGATACAGTTGAAAATATTTTAAAATCAAATTCTAAGATCACTCACATCAATGCATTTGCAACAAAAAGTGCTGTGCTAGAATTTAATAAAAATTTAGAAGGTGTTTTAATAAAAGGAATAAAACAACATTACGATAGTGTTCAAATGAAACCCTTTTTAATTCAAGGTAGGTGGTTAAATTTTAATGACAGTTTTTATAGTAAAGAAGTGTTATTGTCAACTGTTATTGCAAATGAAATAAAAGCAAAACTTAATGATGTTGTTAAAGCAGTATTTATAAATTCAACCGATGGATCAACAACTTATCGAAAACTAAAAGTAGTAGGAATTTATAAAACAGGAATTGAAGAAAATGATAAACTATTTGCCATAACAGACATTCGTTTAATACAACGAATTAATAATTGGTCTGAAAAGCAAATAGGAGGCTATGAAGTTTTTGTGAATGATTATAAACAAATGCAGCCTATTGCAGATAATATTCGACTGCCTATAATTTGGAATGCAAAAAGTATTAAAGAAGTTTATCCATCTATTTTCGATTGGTTAAATGTTCAAGGTACTAATCGAGATATTATATTTATCATTATGGCTATTGTTGCCATCATTAACTTGATAACTTGTTTATTGATTTTGGTTTTAGAAAGAGTAAAAATGGTTGGAATTTTAAAATCTTTAGGTGCCAGTAATATCAGTATTCAAAAAATATTTTTATACTATGCCTCAATTATTTCTTTAATGGGCGTTGGTATTGGAACCATTGCTGGTGTTGGTTTATGTTTAGTACAGCAATACACACATTGGTTTAAATTAGACGAAGTAAATTATTATGTTTCTTATGTACCTGTTGAAATTATTTGGTGGCATGTTGCATTAATATGCTTTGTTACATTTATACTTTGTTTTATTGCATTAATTCTTCCTACCATATTAATAAAACGATTAGAACCGGTAAAGGCTATTCGTTTTAATTAGATTATTTACCAGTAAAAACAGCTTTTCTTTTTTCTAAAAAAGCAGTAGTTCCCTCTTTCATATCTTGTGTTGTAAAACATGTTCCAAATGCATTTATTTCTTCTTCAAATCCATTTTTAGTTTCATCAAAAACGGCATTGGCTACTTTTATACAATTGGCAACTGCAATAGGAGCTTTAGTATTTACCACAGTTAAAATTGCTTTTGCTTTATTTAATAACTCATCTTGTGTTGTTATATAATTAACTAAGCCATATTGTAGAGCAGTATTCGCATCTATCATTGCAGCACTAATTAATAGTTCAATTGCCCTTCCTTTTCCTATTAATTGCACCAACCTTTGTGTGCCACCATAGCCAGGTATTAAACCAAGGTTAACTTCTGGCTGACCAAATTTTGCATTATCACTTGCAATTCTAAAATGGCAACTCATAGCTAACTCACAACCTCCACCAAGTGCAAAACCATTAACACAAGCAATTATTGGCTTGCTACAATTTTCTATTTTAAAAAAAATATTTTGCCCTCTTTTAGCTAAAGTTTTAGCTTCATCAATATTTAAACTATTGAACTCACTAATATCTGCACCAGCAACAAATGCCTTTGAACCAGAGCCAGTTATAATTGCAGATTTTATTTCTGAAGTATTTTCAATTTCATCTACCAAATTATTTAAATCTGTAAACACATCTTTATTTAAAGCATTTAATTTATCTGGTCTATTGATAGTTATAATTAAAATATTATCTTCTAAACTGGTAAGTAATGTATTATAATTCATGAAGTCTTATTTTTTGCGAAGATGCAGATTTTTTTATTTTAAAGTTTTACTAAAGATTACTCAAGAAAAATTAAAAGAACATTAATTAATTACATTTGCTTACTTACTACACTTTAAACTTCCACAATCAAATACTGTCTTTAGTCAGCAATTCAACATTGAAGATGGTTTTATTATTGTAAGTAATCAAGAACTCATGTCACAACTATCCATATTTAAATCAATTTTTTCTAAACATAAATGGCAATTGTGGTTAACCTACTCATTATTTTCTGTAGAAATGTTAGGTTCATTACTACGACCATTTTTTTTAGGTAAAGCTATTGATGGTTTAATTTATGGTAATAATAGAGGATTATACGAGTTGATTGCAGTGCATTTTGCTTATGTTATTGTAGGATATGCTCGTCATAGATTTGATACGAGAACGTACACAGCAATTTATACAACCTTAGCAACAAATTTGTTGAGCAAAAAATATAATGTAAAAGATGTTTCTAAACTTAGTGCACACAGCAATTTGGCAAAAGAATTTGTTGATTTTTTAGAATATGATTTAGTGTACGTTGTAGAAGCTGCATACAATATTATTGGAGCTTTAATTTTACTTTGCTTTTACGATTTAAAAGTTGTTGGAATTTGTTTGGCCATTTTAATTCCAGTTAGTGTGTTAAGTTATTTTTATGGTAGAAAGATGGAGGATTTAAATAAAAAAAATAATGATGAATTAGAAAATCAAGTTGAAGT
>JANPAT010000485.1:0-2706 GCA_031430075.1 Chitinophagaceae bacterium
AAATATTTTCTGCAACTGAAAACTCCTTGAATTCTGGTATTAAAAATTGGTTGTATGGAATTGGTTTAAGTGCATCATCTTATGCCACAGCTCAGTGTTTAATGGCTTTACGTGATACATACCTGAGATTAGATTTGGAAAAAATTTCAATACCTACATTAATAATGCATGGTAAAAAAGACAAGATTTGTAATTTTAATTTAGCTAAGCAGATGAAAATTGGTATTAAGAATTCACAGGTTGTTGTTTTTAACAAAAGTGGTCACAGCCTTTTTTTAGAAGAAGCATCTAAGTTTAATACAGAACTGATTAAATTTTGTAAATGAAAGTTCTAAATTTAACCCAGATAAAAGAATGGGATAAATATACTATAGAAAATGAACCTATAACATCCATTAAATTAATGGAACGTGCAGCTGTAGCATGTGTAAAATGGATTGGAAAAGAAAAATTTAATTTTAATAAAGTTGCTATTTTCTGTGGCCAAGGTAATAATGGTGGTGATGGGCTTGCCATTGCAAGATTACTATCTTCCAAAAACAAATCTGTTTACGTTTATATATTAAAAACTCGAGCTGTAGGATCAAATGATTTCGAAAAAAATCTTTCAAAACTTAAGAGAAAACTCCAAACTAATATTTCAAATAAGAAAACTAATTCATTAAAAATTTGCTACTTAGAAACAGAAGAAGATATTAAGCAACTTGTTTCATACGAATTAATTATTGATGCTTTATTTGGCTCAGGATTAAACAGTCCATTAAAAGGGATTGCATTAAAACTAGTTGAGCATATAAATTTATCTGGTTGCGAAATCATTAGTATTGATTTGCCATCTGGATTATTTGTTGATGAATCCTCGAAAGAAAATATAAAAATACATGCCACACATACTTTAAGTTTTCAATGTTTTAAACTTGCATTTCTTTTACCTGAAAATTCCAAGTCAATTGGAGATGTTCACATTTTAGATATTGGGTTACATCCAAAGTTTTATAAAAATCTTTTAACAAGTTATGAAATTGTAGATGAAAAAAAAGTAAAGTCGATATACAAACCTCGAAATCGATTTACAAATAAAAGTAACTATGGCCATGCAGCATTGATTGTTGGGAGTATAGGTATGATGGGGGCTGCAGTACTTGCTGCAAAAGGATGCTTAAGAAGTGGTGTTGGAAAACTTACCTGCTATATTCCAAATTCAGGAAATGAAATTATGCAAACATCAATACCAGAAGCCATGTGTTGCTTAAGCGGAAACGCTAATTATATAAAATCTATGAACGGACTTTCGAAATACAATGTCATAGGTGTTGGCCCTGGAATTGGTTTAGTTGAAAGCCATTCTAAACTTCTTCAAAATATTTTTATACAAAATAAAAGACCTATGGTTATAGATGCAGATGCATTAAATGTACTTGCAAAAAATAGAAAATTGCTGAACCAGGTTCCACCTTACTCAATCCTTACCCCGCATCCAAAAGAATTTGAAAGGCTATTTGGAAAAACAAAAAATAATATTGAAACAATTAAACTTGTACAACAACAAGCAAAAGCTCTAGATCTCATTATTATTTTGAAGGGTCATTTCACATTTATTGCAACCCCTAACAACAAAGCATACTTCAATAGCACAGGTAATGCAGGTATGGCAACTGGTGGTAGTGGTGATGTGCTTACTGGTATTTTAACTTCATTGCTTGCACAGGGTTATGGTGAAGAGGATGCAGCAATTTTAGGAGTTTATCTTCATGGATTAGCAGGTGATATTGCAGCCTCTAAATTTTCTGAAGAAGGAATGATTGCTGAAGATATTGCAAATAATCTTGGAGAGGCGTTTAAAAAAATAAAGGAAATTAATTAAGGGTTGATGCGTGAATGTTGCAAGTTTATTACAATGTTGTGTAAGATTACTCACTAGTAATTTTTTAAACTTTGTATTTAAAAGATACTATACTTTAAATACAATTTATATGAAAAATTTAATACTCTCTTTCACCATATTTTTCTCATTATTAGTTCCAATTATTAGTTCTTCTCAAGCACCCAATTTAGGTACAGCATCAAGTTTTGCAGTATTTACATCAATTGGAGCGTTTGACAATTTAGGTAATACAAATATTACTGGAAATATTGGCACTAATGCAGGTGCATTTACTGGCTTTCCTCCAGGAATCGTTTATGGACAAACACACGTTGCTAATGCTACTTCTTCACAAGCATCAACAGACTTGGCTACTGCATATTCAGCACTTGCAGGCCTAACTCCTGATTCAGTAATATCAGTAACCTTAGGAAATAATCAAATTCTTAAACCTTATATTTATTCTACAGGAGCAGCAGCTACACTTAATGACACATTAATTTTAGACGGGCAAGGAAACCCTAATGCAGTTTTTATTTTTAAAATTGGTGGGGCTTTTTCAACAAGTGCCTCTTCGAACATTTTGTTGATTAATGCTGCAACTTTATGTAATGTTTATTGGCAGGTGGGTGGGGCTTTTTCATTAGGAGCATCTTCAGTATTTAGAGGAACTATGTTAGCAAATGGAGCAGTTAGTTTATTAGAAGGGGCTGCTTTGTATGGGCAAGTACTGACAAAAACAGGAGCTATTGATTTGCACAGAAATATTGTTTTAAAGTCTGCAATACCAATTGGATACACACATAGCTGGAATGGTTCTGCTGATACGAATTGGAATAATG
>JANPAT010000486.1:0-14885 GCA_031430075.1 Chitinophagaceae bacterium
GAACTTCATTACGAATTAGAATTAGTACTTCAAGTTTGCAAAAACGGAAAATATATCCCTGAAAAAAATGCCAATAAATATTATAATCAAATAACAGTTGGTATAGATTTTACAGCACGAGACATTCAAAAGCAGTTAAAAGAAAAAGGACTTCCTTGGGAAAAAGCTAAAGGTTGGGATGGTTCTGCTTTTGTTGGTAGGTGGAAAGATATGGCCCAAGTTAAAGAGCCTATTAATTTTTCAATGAATTTAAATGGAACACAAGTTCAAAAAGGCATTAGTAGCGATATGATTCATTCGTTTGATGAAATTGTTGCTCATATTTCAGAATATTTCTCTCTCAATATAGGCGATATGATATTTACTGGCACCCCTGCTGGTGTAGGAGAATGTGTAGTTAGTGATGTTTTAGAAGGCTACCTCGAAAACGAAAAGCTTTTTACAGTAGAAATAAAATAAGTTCTACATAATATTCTTACAGTTATTACGTTATGAATTAGGTCACACCCTAATAATCCGTTATATGCTAAGTAGAGATACCCTATTGAAGGCATTCAAACTTATGGTAGCATCTAAAGCTATGAGTGAAACTTACGATGCTAACAGAGCTATCTGCAACTATGTACATTCCTCCTCTCGAGGCCACGAAGCCATTCAAATTGCAACAGGTTTACAATTACACCAACACGATTGGGTAAGTCCATATTATCGTGATGATTCTATGATGATGGCTATGGGTTTTGAACCATATCAACTTATGTTACAGTTATTGGGTAAAAAAGATGATCCATTTTCTGGTGGTCGTTCTTACTATTGTCATGCAAGTAATGCAGGTAATGGACATCCAGGAATTATACATCAAAGCAGTGCAACAGGTATGCAAGCCATTCCAACAACAGGCATTGCACAAGGATTAAGATATATAGAACTTAACGATATTAAAGTATTGAACAAAGGACATGAAGGAGAAAACCCAATTGTTGTTTGTTCTATGGGCGATGGTGCTGTAACTGAAGGTGAAGTAAGTGAAGCTTGGCAATTTGCAGTATTGAAAAGATTACCTATTATTTATTTAGTACAAGATAATCAATGGAGCATTAGTGCAAGTGCCGATGAATATAGAGCCATGAATGCATTTGAATATGCTGAGGGTTTTAAAGGCATGAAGCGTTTGCAATGTGATGGTAGTGATTTTTTACGTAGTTACGAAACTATGCAAACTGCTATTGAATATGCAAGAACAGAACGTTTACCAGTAATGGTTCATGCAAAAGTGCCATTGTTAGGGCATCATACTAGTGGGGTTCGAAAAGAATTTTATAGAACAAGAGAAGATTTATTACGTCATGGTTTATACGATCCATTACCCAAATTACGATTGCTTTTAAATGCTTCTGGTTTTAGTGAGTTTGAAATAAATGAAGCAGAATCTCAGGTGGAGAAAGTAGTTGCCGATTCTTTTGAAAGAGCACAAAATGCTGCTGAGCCAGATACAGATAATATTGAAGAACATATTTTTGCTCCTACTCCAATAACAGAAGAAAGAGGAATACGTGAACCTTTTAATGGAGAAAGAGTGATGATGGTAGATGCAGCTTTGCATGCCATTGAAGAAATTATGAGAGAGCATCCCGAATGTATTTTTTACGGGCAGGATGTAGGAAAAAGATTAGGTGGTGTGTTTAGAGAAGCAGCAACACTTGCAGAAAAATTTGGAGACAATCGAGTTTTTAATACAGCCATTCAAGAGGCTTATATTGTAGGTTCAACAGCAGGTTTATCAGCGGTTGGTGTTAAGCCAATTGTTGAGGTACAATTTGGCGATTATATTTATCCTGCAATTAATCAATTAGTAAACGAAATTTCAAGATCAAACTATTTAACCCAAGGTAAATTTCCCATTCAAATGGTTTTAAGAATACCAGTTGGTCCTTATGGTGGTGGAGGTCCATATCATAGTGGAAGTATAGAAAGTACATTATTAAGTATTAAAGGAATTAAAATAGCCTATCCATCCAATGCTGCAGATATGAAGGGTTTAATGAAAGCAGCTTTTTACGATCCAAATCCTGTAATTATGCTAGAGCATAAAGGTTTGTATTGGAGTAAAGTTGAAGGAACCGACGATGCTAGAACCAAAGAACCATCAAGCGATTATGTTTTGCCTTTAGGTAAAGCTGCAATTGCATTGTATGCAGATGCAGAAAAAGTAAAAGCTGGTGCAACTGTTTGTGTGGTAACTTATGGTTTGGGTGTTCACATGGCTAAAAATGCAGCTAAATCATTTGAAGGAAATGTTGAAGTAGTTGATTTAAGAACGTTATTTCCTTTAGATGAAGAAATGATTTTTAATCAGGTTCGTAAACATGGAAAAGTAATTGTATTAAGCGAAGAGCAACAAAGCAACTCATTTGCAGAAGCATTATCACTCAGAATTTCAAATAATTGTTATCATTTTTTAGATGCAAAAGTTGAGGTGATTGGCTCATTAGATTTACCAGCAGTACCTATCAATTTGGCATTAGAACGTGTGATGATGCCAACTGTAGAAAAAGTTAAGGCTCGTATATCAAAACTAATTGCTTATTAATTGTATTTTTTTCTAACCAAGCTACTATATTTGCAGCCCAAAAAGGGCGAGGTAGCTCAGTTGGTTAGAGCACAGGATTCATAACCCTGAGGTCACGAGTTCAAATCTCGTTCTCGCTACAAAATAGTTAAAGGATGCTGAAAAGCATCCTTTTTCGTTTAAAACTAGCAGAGTAAAAAATTGTACAAAATTGGACAATGCCCCTTATTAAATTAAAAATTAGTTTTACTTCACGAGTTATAAAGTAAGTGTCCTAAAAAACCACAAAGCAGCAGAAATGCTGCTTTTTTTGTGTACAGATTATTTTTACTGGTTGTATTTTAAAAGTTTTATTATTCCAACAATTTCATATTTTCGATAAAACTTAAAATATATGTTGGTTAAAACCTTCGGTAGTGCTGTTTATGGTGTGGATGCCATTACAATAACTATTGAAGTTAATGTTAGTGGTGGCGATTTAAAATATTATATTGTTGGTTTACCAGATAATGCAGTTAAAGAAAGTTTACAACGTATTGAGAGTGCCATTAAAACCAATAACTACAAAATGCCACGTACCAAAATTGTGGTAAATATGGCCCCTGCCGATATTAAAAAAAGTGGTAGTGCTTTTGATTTGCCTATTGCTATTGGCGTTTTAGGTGCTAGTAATCAATTAGAAAATTCAGATAAATTAAAAGAGTATGCAATGATGGGTGAATTGAGTTTAGACGGAACCATTCAACCCATAAAAGGTGCTTTGCCTATTGCCATACAAGCCAGAAAAGAAGGCTTTAAAGGTTTATTTGTTCCTACCGAAAATGCAAGAGAAGCAGGAATGGTAAATAATTTAAAAGTATATGCTGTAAAGCATTTGAACGAAGTAGTGAATTTTTTTAAAGATGAAAATAGTTTACAACCTATTGAAATAGATACAAGAGACGAATTTTTTAACAGCCAACAAAGTTCTGAATTTGATTTTAGTGATGTAAAAGGACAAGAAAATATTAAACGTGCTTTAGAAATTGCCGCAGCTGGTGGTCATAATGCTATTTTAATTGGTCCACCAGGTGCTGGTAAAACCATGCTGGCAAAGCGTTTGTCTACTATTCTTCCTCCATTAAGTTTACAAGAAGCTTTAGAAACTACAAAAATTCATAGTGTTGCAGGTAAACTTCCTGAAAATTCAACGCTTGTTTCTAAACGTCCTTTTCGTTCACCACACCATACCATTAGTGATGTTGCTTTAGTTGGTGGTGGTGGTATTCCTCAGCCTGGTGAAATTTCTTTAGCACATAATGGTGTGTTGTTTTTAGATGAGTTGCCAGAATTTAAAAGATCAGTTTTAGAAGTAATGAGGCAACCTATGGAAGAAAGAAGAGTAACTATTTCACGTGCAAAAGTTGCTATTGATTTTCCATCAAACTTTATGTTAATTGCTAGTATGAACCCATGTCCTTGTGGTTTTTTTAATCATCCAATTAAAGAATGTACTTGTCCTGCTGGTACTGTACAAAAGTATTTAAATAAAATTTCTGGTCCTTTACTGGATAGAATTGATTTGCATGTAGAAGTTACGCCTGTTGATTTTAATGAATTGACTGAAGTAAAAATGGGAGAGTCATCAGTTGAAATAAGAGAAAGAGTAATTAAAGCCAGAGACATTCAAACCCAACGATACAAAGACTTTGAAGGTTTATATGCCAATGCACAAATCAGCAGTAAACAATTAAGAGAAATTTGTGTAATTGATAAGATTGGTGAAGCGTTGCTTAAAAAAGCTATGGAAAAATTAAGTCTTTCAGCACGTGCTTATGATAGAATTTTGAAAGTATCTAGAACAATTGCAGACTTAGCAGCATCTGAAAACATCAAGCCAGAACATCTTGCAGAAGCTATTCAATACAGAAGTTTAGATAGAGAAGGTTGGGCGGGATAAATACATTTACGATTTATTGATTTTAGATGTACGATTTATTTTAAAGAAACAAATTTTCACCACTAGCAACTAGCCATTCACCTCTAGCCATTAAAAAACTTACTTTTGCTTCATTAATTTATTATGAATCAAGCAGCATCAAACTTTATTGCTAAAAGCACTATCAAATCTTCCGATTTAAATCATCGTCAAAAAATTAATTTCAATATTGGTAAATACAATGCAGTTGTACCACAAGGCAAACTACAATTTGATGATATTTTAGCTGCACGAGAAATTGCAAAGAATACAAAACATAAAGCCATTGAAAATTTAGATGTTTATTTAGAAGCATTTGAAAAAAACATTACTAAACGAGGTGCAAAAGTTATTTGGGCAGAAGATGCCCTTCAAGCATTAGAAGCAATTGGAAAAATTTGTAAAGAGAAAAATTGCAAAACTTTGGTAAAAAGTAAAAGCATGGTTACTGAAGAAATTCATCTTAATGCATACTTAGAAAAAAATGGAATTGATAGTGTTGAAACCGATTTAGGAGAATATATTCAACAATTAGATGGAGAAGCTCCTTATCATATTGTTACTCCTGCCATGCATAAAAGTAAAGAAGATGTTGCTAAGCTTTTTGCTGATAAATTAGGTGTTCCAGGAGGTTTATCACCAGAAGAATTAACGCTAGTTGCTCGAAAAAATTTGCGAAAAAAATATGTTGAAGCAGAAGTAGGCGTTACAGGTGCCAACTTTATTATTGCAGATATTGGTGCAGTTGCAGTAACTGAAAATGAAGGTAATGGACGATTAAGTTGTGCCATGCCTAAAACTCATATTGTTGTTGTAGGCATAGAAAAAGTAATTCCTTCTATTAACGATTTGGCTTTGTTTTGGCCTTTGCTTTCAACATTTGGAACAGGACAAAAACTTACAGTTTACAACACTATTATTACTGGTCCTAAACAAGCCAATGAAATCGATGGACCAGAAGAAATGTTTGTGATTTTATTAGATAATGGTAGAACCAATTTATTAGCTAACCCAACAACCCGAGAGGCTTTATATTGTATACGTTGTGGTGCTTGTTTAAATGCTTGTCCTGTTTATAAAAATATTGGTGGGCATAGTTATGGCACTACTTATAGTGGGCCAATAGGCAGTGTTATTACGCCATATTTGAGTGGAATGGATGAGTTTAAACATTTAAGTAATGCCTCATCTCTTTGTGGAAATTGTACAGAAGTTTGTCCGGTAAGAATTAATTTACACGAGCTACTTTTAGATAATCGACATGAAGCTGTTAAAGCCGGAACAAGTTCTTTAGCTGAACGTATTTCTTGGAAAGCTTGGCGTACTGCAAGTTTGAGCAGGATGATGATGAATTTTGGAAATGGAAATTTAAAAAATAAAGTGGTAAATAATTTATTTACTGGTTGGAGTAAACACAGAGCCCCATTACATTTTAGTGAAAAAACTTTTAATCAAATGTGGAAGGAAGCCAATAGGAATTAGGAATTTGTTGAACTTCATTGTCATTTCGAACGAAGTGAGAAATCTGTTCAAACATAAAACTATCAAAATAAATTGGCTATTCTTTTCTGCTCATCATTTGTATCAAATATCCAATTATTAGCATTACTGCTCCACCACTTAAAGCACCAGCTAGAAACGTGGTGATAATATTCCTAAAATCATTTGCAGCAGATCCAGGCACACCAGTTCCACTCATGCCAAGCATGTCAAATAAATAACCACCCAAGCCACCACCAATAACTCCTGCAATTAAATTTCCAAGTTTACCTAGTGATACTTTTGGCATTAAACTGCCTGCTATTCTGCCTCCAATAGCACCAGATATCAACACTGTAATTAATGGTAAAATATCCATAAAGTTTAGTTTAGATTTTAAATAATATTTTCAATGTAAGCTTTATTTTTTTAAAAAATTGGTTTTTACTCTATTTTAATATCATTCAATTATCAATCTTAAAAATTTCTGAATTTTTCATTGAGTATATCCAACAAGTAGTTATAATTATTTTTTAATACTCAACTGTTGAATTATTTTTAAAACAGTTTCTCTATTCTTTTTCGATGTCATCCATTTGGGTAATCTACTACCAATACTTTTGTTAGAAATCTCATCTAAATTCCTTTCCCTCAATTTTGATTCTATGTGATTTTTCAAAAACTCTAAATGTTCATAATTATAAGCCCAAAAAATATTATTACAACAATCTTTTTTTAGCCAAAGTGGTAAATGAAAATATGGGTCAACACTAGTACCAAGTATTAAATATTTTCCAGTAATTTTTTTTGAAGAAGATTGGTGTAAAATAATATCAGGATTTTCTATAAGTTTTTTATTATAACCACAGCTTGAGCAAATTAATTTGATTTCATGTGGCTTTTCGTTTCTTTCAATAAAGTTTGGCGATATAACTGTTGCTTTCTTTGAACAGGATGGACATTCAACTAATACATCTTTAATAAAATTTTCTAATCGTATTTGATAACTATCTTTTTTTTTGAAATCTGGCATCTAAGTTATTTTTTTTAATGTAAAGTTTACGGCTAGTATTAAAATAAAATTAATAAAATGGTTCAATCTAACTGTTTTCATTTTTGAAACAATGTTTCTTCAAAATTATTTGCTTTTACTAGCATATACCTACTAACATCATGAATGGTCATTTCATCTAATACATCAACTAAGTTTTTATAACTAGCTTGAGTTGTAGGTTTAATTAAAATAAACAATTCATTCTTATTGCCAAATTTTTTCTCAACTTCTAATTGTTTTTTATTGATGACTATAGTTAAATCTGAATTATTGTAATTACATCTATTAGAATGTAATGAATCATTGCCATCAAAATAATTGATTTGATTGTCTTTTGATAAAACCAAATTCAATGTTTTACTTTCAGCACTTTTTGATGCACTACCTGCTGCTGGTAAATTACATTTCATAACTGAAGGATGACTCATTGAAGTAGTTACAATAAAAAAAGTAATGAGAAGGAAACCTAAATCTACCATTGGAGTTAAATCTACTCTTGGCATTGGTTTTTTGCTATTTTTATTTCTTGAAATGATTTCTGCCATATTTTTTTCTTTAAGATGTTCCAAATCTGAAAATCCATAATTATTTTCCCTTCTAACAAATATTTCTCTTGTGTGGCTTTGGTTTCTATTGTTCCTTTGCATCTTAATGCAAAAGTGAAAAGGCAAAACCAAAAGGTTTAACTCATCATTCATAATTTTAAAAATGAATTTATCTGAACTATATACCAAAGCCAGCAACTTCGAATTTTTAAGTATTGAAGAAGGTATGTTTTTATTTAACCATGCTCCTTTAGCAGAGTTGATGTTTGTTGCTGATGAATTACGAAAAAAACAAGTGCCACATGGTAAAGTAAGTTGGCAGATAGATAGAAATGTAAACACTACCAATGTGTGTATTGCTAATTGCAAGTTTTGTAATTTTTATCGTATACCTGGTCATGTAGAAGCATATATTACAGATATGCCAACTTACAGAAAAAAAACTGAAGAAACCATTGCTTGGGGTGGAGATCAATTGTTGTTGCAAGGTGGGCATCATCCTGAATTGGGGTTGCAATTTTATATCAATACATTTAAAGCAATTAAAGCTGAATATCCTAATATTAAATTACATGCTTTAGGTCCGCCAGAAGTGGCTCATATCACTAAGTTAGAAAAATCTACACACGTAGAAGTTTTGAAAGCATTGAAAGAAGCAGGTTTAGATTCTTTGCCTGGTGCTGGTGCAGAAATTTTAATTGATAGAGTTCGGCGATTAATTAGCAAAGGAAAATGTGGTGCTGATGAGTGGTTAGAAATTATGCATCAATGTCATAATTTAAATATTACAACTAGTGCTACCATGATGTTTGGTCATGTTGAAACATTAGAAGAACGATTTTTACATTTAGTAAAAATTAGAGAAGTACAAGCCAAAAAATCTGCTGATGCAAAAGGCTTTTTAGCTTTTATTCCTTGGACATTTCAGGATGTTGATACATTGCTTACTAGAATAAGAGGTGTACAAAATTTAACTACTCCAGATGAATATATAAGAATGATTGCTATAAGTAGAATCATGTTGCCTAATGTAAAAAACATACAGGCGAGTTGGTTAACAGTGGGCAAACAAACAGCACAAATTTGTTTACATGCAGGTGCAAACGATTTTGGAAGTATTATGTTAGAAGAAAATGTTGTAAGTGCTGCAGGTGCACCTCATAGATTTACTTATAAGAGTATTCAAGATGCTATTAAAGAAGCAGGTTTTGAGCCACAGTTAAGAAATCAACAATACGAGTGGAGAGCAATGCCAGAGCATATTCAAGAGCAGGTGATTGATTATTAATGATAAATTTTTAATGATTAATTTTTAATGATTGTCACTGCGAAGAATGAAGCAGTCTTTGTTAGTTGAATCGTTGATTTGTTGATTGGTTGATTTGGAATTTGATATTTGGAATTTCTCAATTTTATCGTCATTTCGAAGTTCTTGCTGAGAAATCTGTTTATTATTTTTTCAAGAGATTTCTCGTTCGTTCCTCACTCGAAAAGACGAGAAGCTAATTGAACCAATTGTGTAACAGTTTTCCAATTCCTGGTAGTTACAATATCTACATGTAATTTTTTCTCATTCACATTATTAACCAATTTAGAATCGCTAATTTTTGTGTGAAAAAACATATACACTACATCGTTTGCTATTTTATATTCAGCATCATCATAGTTACCTAAATCAATATTTTTTTCTTTAGGTACAGTTGAGAGAAAACTAATATATAATTTATTCATATCATCTTTTGCGAATGGATTATTATTGAAGACAAATTCCAATTCTTCTTTTGTTTTAACTATTACATTTACATCAAAACCAAAAACTTCTTTTATTTTTTTTGAGATGGAGTTAGCTAAAATCTCTGTTGAATTTTTCTTATATGCAAAAACCACATTACCACTTTGAATAAATGTTGTTATTTTTTCAAAGCCAAGTGCAGCAAACATTTCGGCTAATGCTTGCATTTTAATAATTTTATGCCCACCTACATTTATTCCTTTAAGCAATGCTATATAAATCATCATGTAAATTAAGCATAAAAAAAGGGTTAACGAGTAACCCTTTATAATTTTTAATTATTATTTTAATTTTTTTCGAAAGTTAAATAATCAATTGTTCCGCTTCCACCACTTACATGCTGTGTTCTAATTTTTGTATCAGTTCTTTCTAAAACATGCCAATCATCAGTTAAACTTGTAAAGTTTGAAGTAGTGAAAACTAAAACTAATTTTACTTTCGAATCATCGTTACCAATTGACCATGACCCTGTAACTGTTGTAGTGGATTTAACTGCAGTAATAATACCTCCAGAACCAAAAGTGAAAGCATTACCATTATAGTTACTGGTTTTATCTACACCCGACTCTGCAAAATAACTAATTCTCCAGTTGCCACTAATAAGTGTTGAAGTTACATTTGTTGTTGTTATAGTTGGAGCATCATCTTTTTTGCATGAAGAAAATAAAACTGTTGCAATAAAAAATAAACTGAGAATTTTTTTCATATAATATATTAGGAAACGAAACTATTTAATATCGTCTTAAATAATTGTTACAATTACCAAATCTTCACTCTTAAACTATCTGCTCTATACATTTTACTTGCAGGTTTTATTCCAAATGCTTCATAAAATTCAGGAACATTTACCACAGGCCCATTAATACGTTCTTTTTCTGGACTATGTACATCTGTTTTAACTTGGCTAGCCAATCTTTCTTTACGAGTTTGGTACATCCAACTATATGCATAGCCTAAAAAATATCTTTGCAGTGGTGTAAATTCACCAATCTTTTTACCACTTTTAAAAGCATCAGTTTTTTTGAATGCATCTAAGCCTAATAATACACCACCAAGATCTGCAATATTTTCACCTTGTGTAGCTTCTCCATTAATGTGCAAGGTATCCACAGGTACAAATTCATTAAATTGTTGAATGATATTTTTTGCTCTTGTTTTAAATTCTTCTCCATCTTTTTTAGTCCACCAATCTTTTAAATTTCCTGCAGCATCATATTGGCGACCTTGATCATCGAAACCATGTGTAATCTCATGTCCTATTGTGCTTGCTGCTGCATAACCATAAACTAATGCATCATCTAACTCTGCATCTTTTTTACCAGGAATTGCAAAAATTCCAGCAGGTAAAACAATTTCATTATTGCTTGGGTTGTAATAGGCATTATAAGTTTGTGGTGTCATATCCCACTCTTCTCTATCTACTGGCTTGCCTAATTTGTTTACACTATAATTATGCCACCAAACATTTGCATTTTGAATGTTTTCAATGAATGATTTTTTGCCAATTTGCATTGCAGAAAAATCTTTCCACTTATCGGGATAGCCCACTTTCTTTTTCATTTTAGCCAACTTATCGTATGCTTTTGTTTTAGTTTCTTCACTCATCCAAGTAAGTTTTTCTATTCTTTCTTTTAATGCCTCACGAATAGCTTCTACTAATCCTTCGTATCTTTTTTTAGCAGTTTCATTAAAATATTCTTTTACAAAAAGATGACCTAAAGCTTCACCCATTGCATTTTCTTGAGCATCTAACATTCTTTTCCATCTTAATCTTGGAGCTTTTGCTCCACTCAATGTTTTAGAATAATTGAATTTGTTCATATAGGTTTCATCATCCAAATAATTTGCAAAATCAGAAATATAATTGTAGGTCATATAATTTTTTAAAACTGCAATAGGTGTGCTTAGTAAAGCATTATTTAATGTAGTATAAAATTCAGGTTGACCCACAATAACTGTATCTACATTTTGTATACCAGATAATTTAAAAAATTCATCAAAATATACATTTGGTGCAAGCATTTTTAATTTTGCTACACTCATTTTATTATAATTTTTGTAGGGATCTCTTAGGTCGGCTAATTTTCTAGAAGCTTTTGCCAATGCGGTTTCAAAGGCATATACTTCATTCATGTTTTTGGTAGCTTCTTCTGTGTTGCTTCCTAATTGTACAAAGGTTTTAACTAAATATTCTTTAAAAGCTTTTTGAACATTTATCGATTTTTCATCTGAATTAAAATAATAATCTCTGTTAGGCATTCCCAAACCTCCTTGATATAAAATAAAAGCCATCTTTTCACTGTTCATATCATCTTGTCCAATGTAAGAACCAAAAAAACTTCCACTGCCTTTGTTATTAAACTCTGCTGATAGTTTTATTAATTCTGTAACAGAGTTTGCTGCTTTAATTTTATCTAAATCTTTTTGAATAGGTGACAAGCCATTTTTATTGATGGAAATAGTGTCCATAGCTGTACTCCAGAAGTCTGCAATTTTTTGAGAAATTGTTCCCGAAGCTGCATTTTCTTTTATAGCATTTTCATTTATAGAAATAAGTCTTTTATAAATGTCTTCTTGAACTAATTGACCAATGCCCCATGAAGATTCAGCTTCAGGTATTGGATTGTTTTTAATCCATCCATTATTAGCATAGAGAAAAAAGTCTTCTCCTGGTTGAATAGTAGTATCTAAATTTAGTACTAAAGGGTCACTGATTTTATTTTCTGTTGTTGAGCAACTGTAAAAAAATATTAAAGTAAAAACGTACAAGATTTTTTTAAACATGATTTAAATTTTTAAGGTCTATTGTAATTAGTTAAGGTTAATTCAAAAATTTATATGATTAATTGATATTAAATTCTTCTAAAATTATTTTGGCTTTCTCTACATCATTTGCCTCAACACAAAGTTGAATGCTTCCCAAATCACTCAACGATAAGGGTAAAATGGTGTTTGAGTTTTCATTTTTTAAATTACAGTTAATATCTTCTGACTTTAATTTGTTTAAATAAATATTTGCAGAGATATAGTTGTCGAAATATTTTATTATAATATATTCCATAAAAGAAAAAACCAAACCGTTAAGGTTTGGTTGTAATGATTTTTAAAATGTATTAATTGTTTAACATTAAAGGCATAACTAGCATTAACAACTCTTCATTTTCACTTTGTTCTGATGGTTTAATAATACCAGCTCTTGTTGGTGTAGAAAGTTCCATAACAATTTCTGTAGTGTCAACAGCACTTAACATTTCAATTAAGAATTTTGCATTGAAAGCAATTTGCATATCAGCACCATCAAATTGGCAAGTCATTCTTTCATTTCCTTCAAAACTAAAATCAACATCTTGAGCTGCCATTTGTAATTCACTACTTGAAATACTTAATGCTACTTGATTTGTACTTTTGTTGGAGAATACATTTACACGTCGTAATGCACTTTGAAAATCAGCTCTGTTCAAAATTAATTTGTAAGGATTATCAGTTGGAATAACTACTTTATAATCTGGAAAACGAGCATCAATTAATCTACACACCAACTGAATACTACTGTGCTTTACAAATAAGTGATTACTGTTATAACTAATAGTTAATTCATCATCATTATCTGGTAAAGAATTTTTTAATAAATTCAATGGTTTACGAGGCACAATAAATGAATCATCTTTTGTTGCATGTGCATCTGTTCTATTATACTTTACTAATTTATGAGCATCGGTTGAAACAAATTGTATTGATTTTTTTGAAAGCTCAAAAAACACACCAGTCATAGCTGGTCTTAAATCATCGTTGCTAACTGCAAATAAAGTTTTATTAATAGCTGTAACCAATGCAGTGCTAATCATGGTAAAACTATTAGCATCATCACTATTAGGCTCTTTAGGAAAGTTATCAGGATTCTCGCCCATGATTTTGTATTTACCATTATCGCTAGTAATATCAATTCCAAAATTTTTATCAATGGTAAAAGTTAAAGGTTGGTCTGCAATATTTTTTAAATACTCACTCAACACTTTATGCGGAATACAAACTTTGCCATCAGTTTTACTTTCAACTTCAAGTTGTACTTTCATCACAGTTTCTAAATCTGTTGCAGTAACACTTAATTTTTTGTCTTTTATTTCAAATAAAAAATCTTCTAAAATGGGCAAAACTGTATTCGAATTAATTACACCATTGATTTGTTGTAATTGTTTAGCCAATATTGAAGAGGATACAATAAACTTCATAAATTACCTTTTTTGTAGTGGCAACAAACCTAATACAATTTGTTATAAACTGTAAAAATTTTATGCCCAATTGTAATTTTTCTATTTGGCATAGTCGTTAAAAAATTGGTTATTTGCAAAACCTTTCAAAAATGTTACCTCGTTACAAACGTATTCTGCTAAAATTATCTGGTGAAGCACTTTTAGGTGACCAAAAAAATGGTGAACCATTTGATCCAAAAATTCTTGAACAATATGCCCACGACATAAAAAGTGTAACCGATTTAGGTGTACAAGTTGCAATTGTTATTGGAGGTGGAAATATTTATAGAGGAATGAATGAAGCCGATAGTGGTATAGAACGTGCACATGGAGATTATATGGGCATGTTGGCAACTGTAATTAATGCAATGGCCATGCAGGCTATGTTAGAAAAAATTGGTGTATACAGTCGATTACAAAGTGCCATTAATATGGAGCAAGTTGCAGAACCTTATATACGTAGAAAAGCTTTACGACATTTAGAAAAAGGACGTGTAGTTATTTTTGGAGCAGGCACTGGTAATCCTTATTTTACTACAGATACAGCAGGAAGTTTAAGAGCTATTGAAATGAAAGCAGATGTTATTTTAAAAGGTACAAGAGTTGATGGAATTTATAATGCAGATCCAGAAAAAGATCCTACAGCAACTCGATATGAAAAACTAAGTTTCCAAGAGTGTATTAATCAGAATTTGAAAGTAATGGATATGACTGCTTTTACTCTTTGTATGGAAAATAATTTACCTATCATTGTATTTAATGTAAATACTCAAGGAAATCTTTTGCAAGTTATACAAGGCATGAATGTTGGCACACTAGTTAGTTAATTATAAATTTTAAATTGTAAATTATGAATTAATGATTTGCATTTTCTTCCTTTACAATTAACAGTTTACAATTTACAATTAAATGAAGATATTTCCCCTTTCTGAAGGTGCTTTTACTATAGATAAAACTAAAGTTTTTGTTCCCTTTGAACTAGAGCAGGATGATTTACAAGCCAGGCCAGTTGGAAGTTTACTTGTAGAAGTACAACCATTTGTAGTTATTACTAAAAAAGATGTTTTACTTGTTGATACAGGATTAGGGTTTTCTAAAAATAATCAACTTCAAATTCATCAAAACCTTTTATCTAATGGTGTTTTACCAGATAGTGTTACTAAAGTTTTAATGAGTCACTTGCATAAAGATCATGCAGGAGGTGTAAGTTATAAAGATGAAAATGGCACGTACCATCTT
>JANPAT010000487.1:0-3779 GCA_031430075.1 Chitinophagaceae bacterium
ATTGTGACTCCAGAAGGATTCGAACCCTCATCATCAGAGCCGAAATCTGATATTCTAATCCATTGAACTATGGAGTCAAAAAAACAAAAATAAAAGAAAATTGTTACGATAAATAATAAATGTATTTATTCTGCTAAAGTCCATTCAGTACTTTTGCCAAATATTGAGAATCCACAGATACTTCCACGAAGTTTTAAAATTTTATCACCAAGCGAAATTTTACCACAATACTTTTTACCATTGTTGGGGTCGTATATGGTTCCATCTTCATAGACCAAATTATTAGAATTTTTCTTAAACCCTTTTAATATGATTAATCCATTTAAAGGATGTTGCTTTAAATTTTCGATTGGGTTATTTTTATCAACCCGAGGTAAACCTTGCTCATCATGTGTTTTAGCTAACCAAACAATTTTACCATAGAAATTGCCATCAACAGCTTTATAAATTTGTATTTTAGATGACTTTGGTTGATTAAACCAAACCCTTTCAATGGGATCTTTTTGAGCTAAAGTTGAAAAAGATAAAAAAGATAAAAAGATAATGAGCAATTTTGTTTTCATGAAGTTTAAATAAATATAAATCAATTCTAAAAACAAATATAGAGTTGTGTTTAAACTTTAACACAATATAGCTTCTATTTTCACACAAACTTTTTTTATGATAGAGCAAACAGAACTTGTAGTTAAAGAATGGATTTATATTTCCCCATCAACTATTATTGAAAATGATAAATTAATTACATCAACAATTAATTTGGACATTATGAAAAAAAGTGCCGTAACAAAAAAAGGTTTTGCTTGTAGATTTACTTGCAAATTTTTGCATCAAGAGGAAACTATACTTTTATATGTAGCTGAAGACTCTTACGTAATTGATATTTTTGATAAAGTTGATAGAAATGAAATTCTTAAAATGATAAGAAACTCATATTCGAAATTTAATGAAAAGTTTGAATTCAGAAAATTAGGCACAGTACTTCAAAATAATGTATTAAATCCCTTAGATGAATTTAATATTAATATTGATGCAATAGTCCCTCTTATCAACTAACTTTTTTTAAAACTAAAGTTTTATTAAAATAAAAACACCTTAAATTTCTTAACTTGCATTGCTTTTTAAGCATTTAGCTTGATATAGTTTTACTACTGATTTTAATCATATTTTATTTTATTCTAAAAACTTAGTATTGTGCGTTATATAAATACTTAATGAGCACAACACAAATTCATAAATTTCACATTCCTGTAATGGGCATTGCATTTACCATTGATTCTCCAATAAAGGTTGCTCAATATGGTATTTCTTCTGTAATGTCTATAGTTGAATCCAGATTAATAGAAATGATGAGAAAACATTATTACCCATTAACTGGTAAAGTTTATCACCCAATATCAGATCAAGAAGAAGATTATATAGCAAAGCGAGTTACAGATTATTTAAATTTAGTAAACAGTATTGTTCAAAATCAAATAGAAAAAATTAAAATAGCTGCTTTTGAGAAAGGGTCAGAAATAGTAAAATATTTTGAAATGCTACCGGAAGATTCTAAACTTAAACAGCTTTTTATTAGTATGATGAATATGAGTGAAGTAAATGAGAAAATTGAAATAGAAAAATATTTAAGAAGCCAAGTTCAAGCAGGTAGTATTAATGTAAATATCATGACCAAATTGGATAGAGACAATTATAATGAAAAAAAAGAATTAATTGAAGATGGCTCTGATGCAGTTGCAGCTTTACGCGGGTTTACAAACAGTAATTTAAAAAATGCTTCAGTAATTTTTTCAGCTGGGATGAACCCAAGATTATATACTTATTTAAGTAAGTGTAAAGAATTTGACGCTGATGATTTTGGAACCTTTTCAAAAAAAGTAATTGTTACAGTAAGCGATTATCGTTCAGCATTAATTCAAGGAAAGTTTTTAGCAAAAAAAGGAATTTGGGTAAGTGAGTTTAGAATTGAATCTGGTTTAAATTGTGGTGGCCATGCATTTGCAACAGATGGTTATTTAATGGGACCAATTTTAGAAGAGTTTAAAGAAAAAAGATCAGAATTAATTAAAATTTTATTTGAAATTTATAGTACTGAAATAGAGAGAAAAAATCAGCAAACAATTTCAACAGTACCACCTCTTTTGATTACAGCACAAGGTGGTATTGGAACACATGAAGAAGCAGATTTTTTACAATCATATTATTGTATTGATAGTACAGGTTGGGGAACTCCTTTTTTATTAGTACCAGAAGCAACAACTGTAGATGAAGCTACCTTAAAAATTCTTTGCAATGCAACTGAAAAAGATATTGAATTAAGTTATAATTCACCACTAGGGGTAAGATTTCATTACCTAAAAGGAACTAGTTCGGATTTCGAAAAACAAAAAAGAATAAGTAAAAAAAATCCTGGTAGCCCTTGTACGGAAAAACATTTAGCATTTAATACAGAATTTACAACAGAGCCTATTTGTAGTGCATCAAAAAAATATCAGAAATTAAAAATTGAACATTTAAAAACTCAACAACTTTCTAAAATTGATTTTGACACGCAACTTAAAGTAGTATTAGATAAAGAATGTTTATGTGTAGGTTTAAGTAATTCTGCAGCTATAAATTATGCTCAACCATTTGTTAATAAGTTACATGCTGTAACTATTTGTCCAGGCCCCAATATTGTAAATTTTTCTACAATAGTTTCTTTACAATCCATGGTTGATCATATTTATGGAAGAAAAGAAATTCCAATTAGTGCAGATAGGGTTCACATGTTTATAGCTGAGTTGTATTTATATATTGATTTTTTAAAAGAGAAAGTAAATACAGATTTTATAAAAGGAGAATTTGATAAGTTAAAGAAGACTTATAAAACATTTGCAGAAAATTTAAGCAATGGAATACACTATTACAGAAATTTAAAAGGTTTAAAAATAGAAACCAGAAAAAAAATGCTAAAAGCATTAGACCATGCAGAAATAGAAATTAATTCTTTAAATTTTAGATTTGAGTTTTGCACAGCATAAATGCAGCATTTATAGTTTCTCAAATCTTGCCTGAAAAAATCTTAAATACTTAGGTTCATAAACCATTTTTAATCCCTTTATTTTATTTCTACTTTCAAAAACACGAGCTGTAGATTCAGCTATAACATCCATGTGTGCTTGTGTGTATACCCTTCGAGGAATGGTAAACCTTACCAATTCTAATTTAGGATAATAGTTTTCTCCATTGGCTTTTCTACCAGCAGAAACAACTCCTCTTTCCATTGTTCTAACACCAGAATCTAAATAAATTTCGGCAGCTAATGTTTGTGCAGGAAATTGTTCTTGTGCAACATCAGGTAAAAACTTTTTAGCATCTACAAAAATTCCATGACCACCAATTGGCTGTACAATTGGAATATTGTATTCCATCATTTTATGACCCAAATAAATTACCTGACCAACTCTTGCTTTAATATGTTCGTCACTAACACTTTCGCAAATACCAATTGCCATAGCTTCCATATCTCTACCAGCCAATCCACCATATGTATGTAAGCCTTCGTAAACTACTACTAAATTTCTTGCTTCTTCAAAAACATCCCAATCGTTCAATGCAAGAAACCCTCCAATATTTACTAATGCATCTTTCTTAGCACTCATCGTTGCTCCATCGGTATAAGAATTAATTTCTTTTACAATTTCTTTGATTGACTTTTTACCATATCCTTTTTCTTTTTGCTGAATAAAGTATGCATTCTCTGCAACTCTTGTCATATCATGAATAATTCTTATGCCATG
>JANPAT010000488.1:0-5657 GCA_031430075.1 Chitinophagaceae bacterium
AATAACAATTTTTACGAAATAATTTCTTACTTCTTGTAAAGCCGGATTAAAATACTTTTTATCGCCATAAGTTAAAAACCATTCTTTTTTTTGCTGGGTGATATGGTTTTTTTCGATAGATGATGATCCGATTTTAAAAACTGCTCTGTATGGGTTTAGCCAAGCATGAAACTCCATTCCTCTTTTATGTGTTTCATTAATCATAAAAACCAAGGGGTCGTAAAATGGAGTTGGAGGCTGGCCTTGTTTACCAGTTAAAAACTCACTCCAAGGTTCGTAAGACGATGGAAAAAATGCATCTGCAGCAGGACGAACTTGAACAATAAGCACATTCATGCCTATTTTTTTTTGCAAATCGGCTAATTTAATAAACTCTTCTTTTTGTTGTTCAATAGTTAGGTTTTTTGCACTTGGCCAATCAATATTGTTTACAGTTGCAACCCAAACGCCCCTAAATTCGAATAAAGGATTTTGTGTTTCTTGAGAATAGCTACTAGTTCCACAAAAAACGAATATCACAAAGAGTTGAGCAAGAATTTTCATTTCTGTAGCAAAAGTAATTTTGCAAATTGAGATATCTGCTTTAGTTGAAAAAAACACATTTAATAAAGCGTTAATATTAATGATGTGTATATCTCATGGTTATCGGTATTTTGATGTGTTGTTATGTTAAATGAAATAAGTTTGTAAACCAATGAAGTTTATATTGAAACGTAACACTAAAACATTTTTACTTTTTTTTATTGTTTGTATTTGTACAAGTTGTGCTAATATTATTCCACCAAGTGGTGGTCCAAGAGACTCTCTACCACCAAATTTGATAACAGCATTTCCAAAAGATTCGGCAGTTAATGTTTCAACAAAAAAAATTATACTAACTTTTGATGAGTTTATTGAAGTGAAAGATGTTGCCCAACAGATTCTCGTTAATCCATTACAAGCAACACAGCCCAATATTGATTATAAATTAAAGAATGTATACATTAATTTAAAAGACTCTCTACTGCCCAATACAACTTATAGCATAAACTTTGGAAATTCAATAAAAGATGTAAACGAAGGCAATGTTGCAAAAAACAAAACCTTTGTTTTTAGTACTGGCAAGCAAATTCATACCAATAGTTTACAAGGTTCTGTTGTAGTTGCAAAAGATGGCAGCATCGACTCAACGCTGATAGCTATTTTAAATAATAATTTAAGCGATTCCGCAGTTTTTAAAGCAAAACCACAATACATCAGCAAACTTGATGGGGAAGGGAAATTTTATTTTAATTATTTACCCGATACAATTTTCAACTTGTTTATCATACCTAATAATTTTTCTAAAAAATATGATGACTCAACAAAACTATTTGGATTTTTAAATACTTACATTGAAACAAAAAACTCAAAACAAAACCCAATTGTATACGCGTTTCAACAGTTCGAAGAACCACCAAAAACGAGCAGTACAATAAAGCCTAGCGAAGGCAGAGAAAAAAAGAAACTCAACTTTACTACAAATATTTCAAATGGAAGATTTGATGTTTTAGATTCGGCAATTATACTAACCAGCAATACTGTTTTAAAAAACATAAATATTCAAACCATTCAGCTTGTTGACTCAAATTTTCAAGCCTTAAAAAATGTTAAATTAGAATCAGATACATCTTTTACTAAAATCTCTCTTCAATCGAATCTTAATTTTAAAACAAAATATTACATCATTATTAAAACAGATGCTTTAACAGACTCTTCTAAATTATTAACCAGCAAAACAGATACACTTGCTTTTACAACTTTTAGAGAAGAAGATTATGGCAAATTAAAATTTAGGGTAAATCAATCTGCTACCAATGAAAAATTATTGATTTTTAAAGACAATGTATTGCAAAATACTTTTGCCCTTTCAAAAGAAATTAATATCAAACATTACAAACCCGGTGAATATACCTTAAGAATTTTAATAGATGAAAACAAAAATGGCATTTGGGATACAGGTAATTATAGATTGAAAAAACAACCAGAAAAAGTAATTGCAATAAAAAACAAATTAATTGTAAAAGCCAATTGGGATAACGAATTGCAACTAATTTGGTAATGTTAAGCGTTATAAAGTTGGGTTACATAATCCCAGTTAACGTTACTCCAAAAGTTATTGATATAGTCGGCACGTTTGTTTTGATACTTTAAATAATAAGCATGTTCCCAAACGTCTAAGCACAATAAAGGCTGGCCTTTACAATCACAAATATCCATTAAAGGATTATCCTGATTCGGGGTTGAACAAATAGCTAATTTTCCATCTTGTTGTTTTACAAGCCAAGCCCAGCCACTACCAAATCTTGTTTTAGCAGCATCATTAAATTTGGTTTTAAAATTTTCGAAAGATCCAAAATCTGTATTTATTTTTTCTAAGAATTTTTGGTCGGTTAAAGTGTTTGTTTTTGGTGTTAAACATTGCCAAAATATTTCATGATTATAATGTCCTCCTGCATTATTTTTCATTTTTGTGCTGTAAGATGAAACGTTGTTTAATATTTTTTCTAAACACAAACTTTTGTCTTTTACTTCTACAACAAAAGCCTCGTTTAAGTTTTTGCAATAACCCGCAGCATGTTTGGTATAATGAATTTCCATTGTTAATGCATCAATACTATTCTGTAAACTATCGTAACCATAAGCTAATGGTTTTTGAACAAATAAATTTTCAGTATTGTTTTTATCTATATTAACAATGCTTGTAAAGCTGGGCAATATAGTTTGGCTTAAACCCAATGCCATTGCGGATTTTCCGCTATTTAACAAAAAAGTTCTACGGGTATTTAAAATCTTTTTCATGTTTTAAGTTATTGTTTTAAAGTTACTGATTATTGTTTTAATTTTTCTAAATAACCTAAAATAAAACTCATTATTAAACAATTGAGAATCTCTCATTGCTTTAAAAATTAAGAAAAAGGCCACAGGTACTAATACATAAATTGAAAGCCAAATGCCCGTAAAAGCACTCATTACATTTTCTTTCGAAAGTTTTTCACCAAAAGTGTTGAGCAGATAAAAAATAGCAAAAAAGATTATGGCAAAAACAAGTGGTGTTCCCAAACCACCTTTTCGTATAATGCTGCCTAAAGGAGCACCAATTAAAAACAACAGTAAACAAGCAATGCTATAAGTAAAACGTTTGTGCCACTCAATTTCATGTATTCGTAATGAATCTTTTTTTGTTTTAAACTCATTACTAATTGAATTTAAATTTTCTATTGCAAGATTGTTAACAATTATGCTATTTTGAAAAACTTTATGCTTTAACGAATCTGGTATAAGCGATTCAAAATTTTTTGCCATAATAAAACTGTTATTTTTTATTATAGTAGATGTTGGAGTTTTATAAGTTGCGAATGCAAAAGCTGTATCTAAATTTTTATCAATTTTTTTCTTAAGTTCTTTGTTCGAAATAATTAAAGAATCTATGGTATAATCAATTTGTCGAATGCTCAGCATTTTAGGATTTCTATCTAAACCTTCTTCGCTAGTATTACCCATTTGCAAACTACTTAAATCGAGTAGTTTGCTATACTGCTTAAAACCCATTCGTATATAATCTGTATTTAAAGAATTGGGCTGTCCTTTTTCTTGATATCGGGTTCCATTATATAAAATAAACTCTAAAAATTTTTTATCTTTAGTTACACGCATTACACCACTTTCTGCAGTTATTAAATTGTCTTGAACATTGTTATTGCCTTCAAAAATTACAACATTTCTTATAGTGCTATCATCTTTTTCTTTTTTACCAATTTTAATAACAAAACCGCGCAGCTTATTATAAAATACACCCTCTTTAATATCGAAAGCAGGTTGTTTTAAAATGATATCGTGCTTTAATGTTTCAAGTTTTAGTTCAGCAACAGGAATAAAAAAGTTTAGAAAAACAAATGCAATTATACTTATGCCAAATGCAATAACAATTAGTGGCCTCATAAAACGCAACAAAGAAATGCCTGCAGATTTTATAGCCACAATTTCAAAACTTTCTCCTAAATTTCCAAAAGTCATAATGCCCGAAAGTAGCATAGATAAAGGCAAAGCCAAGGGTACCCAGTGTATAACAACAAAACCAATTAATTTAAGCAGCACTAAAAAATTTAACCCCTTGCCCACCATATCATCTAAATACAACCAAAAAAATTGCAGCGTAAATACAAAAACCGCAATAGAAAAAGTTGCAAAAAAAGGACCGATGAAGGACTTGATGATTAATATATCTAATTTCTTAAACAAGCTTATTTTTAATTATCGATTTTTGTATGATGGCAAAAGTAACTCTTTCAAATACTGAAAAGAATCTTGTTTTAAATCAGGATATTTTTTTAACAAAAAACGCTGTAATAGAAAAAGTGTATCAACTGTTTTACAATGCAGATATTTTTTATAAAGAACAATTGCAACAATTAAACAATTTACCCAATTCTATTAAAAATAGTAATGGAAAAATATCTAAGGGAGAAAATTATTTGCAAATGCCTTGGGTAATGTTAGACTCTCCAAATTATTTTAAGGGCATTAATTTTTTTGCTGTAAGAACTTTTTTTTGGTGGGGAAATTATATCAGCATTAATTTTTTAATAGCAGGTTGTTTAGTCGATGACATTAAACACGCTCTATTAAAAACCAAATCAGATTTTAAAGATTGGAGCTTATGTATTCATGAAAGCCCATGGCATCATCATTTTAAAGAAGATAATTTTATTAAATTAGATCAAGCTTCATCATCTCAAATTGAAGAATTAAAATTTATAAAATTGGCAAAAAAAATCCCACTACAAGAGTGGGATAATGTTGAATATTTTTTGAAAGAAAATTATCAGCAATTAGTTAAGCTGATAAATGAAACTAACTTCCTAGCCTATGAAAAAGTTCTTTAATTTGATAATCCCATAATTGGGTGGAATCTTTAATTTCGTTTTTTTCTGCAAAATCAGTTATCATCAAAATAGTTTGATTAGAGATTTCTGTTTTAGTAATTCTAAATTCAAAATACTCATCTTTATTACCATCTAACCATTGGTATTTGATGAAGTGTTCTTCTTCTTCATCTAAAACTTTTGCTTTTTCTGGAGTTCCATTTCCCCAACTAAAGTTAATAACGCCCTCCCATTCATCAACCTTATCAGCAAACCATTCTTGTAAACCAACGGGGGAACTTAAAAAGCCCCATAATATAGCTGGTGAGCAACGAACAGGAAACTCTATTGTATATAATTGTTTTTTACTCATGCTTCTGCACTTTTCCTTATTTTGTAATGCTGCAATAATAGCTATTAATAAATAATAGCCAAAAGTTTTTTGTTAAATAAAATTTATTGATATTAGAAGTATTTTTTTACAAAAGCTAAAAAACACCATTAATAAACCTGCCAACGCCTAATTGGAACTGAAATATTTGGAATGGAATTAAGTTGGTTAATATCTACCAAACCAATCTTCTTTGCATAACTATAAACAAAGATGTTTTTAGTGTTGTATGAGCCTAATTCAAAATATTGAGTTTCTTCTTTAACGGTAATAATACTATCTATTACTTTGCCTCCTATTGTTGCAGTTATATCTTTTGCAGTTAAAGTAAATTTATATTTTACATTGGCAGGATTGCCAGATAATGTACCTACAACAACAGG
>JANPAT010000489.1:0-9695 GCA_031430075.1 Chitinophagaceae bacterium
AATTTACCAAAGCCTGAAACTTCTTTACCACTAAAAGTCATATATCCAACAGAAGCAGTAAACCCAGATGTTTCTCCAAACAAAGCTTTAACACTTGCTCCTAAACCTACACTTTGAGAATTACTCATATCACCCATAGGAAGACCAATTTCAAGACCACTGCTTAAACTTGTTCCTCCACCTTTCCCCTGAGAAAATGAAGTAGCTGAAATTAAAGCTACAATAGAAAATAAAAATACTTTTTTCATAATTTTTTAGTTTTGATAAATAATGAGCTAAATTATAGCTATTTATATCCAAACGAAAAAAAACATAAAATATTTTTCCACAAAATAATTATCTCGCCAAGTTCACTGCTCTTTTTTCTCTAATAACAGTTACTTTAATTTGGCCAGGATAAATCATATCTGTTTGAATTTTTTGAGCTATTTCGAAACTTAATTTATCGCTATCGGCATCTGTTACTTTATCGGCTTCTACAATAACCCTCAATTCTCTGCCAGCTTGAATGGCATAAGCTTTTTCTACACCCTGATAATTCATTGCAAGAGTTTCTAAATCTTTAATACGTTGTAGGTATTGTTGCATCATTTCTCTACGAGCACCTGGTCTTGCTCCACTAATTGCATCACAAGCTTGAATAATTGGTGAAATTACAAAAGTCATTTCCATTTCGTCGTGGTGAGCACCAATTGCATTTACAACTGCTGGATTTTCACCATATTTTTCAGCAAGTTTTGCTCCTAACAATGCATGACTTAATTCTGTTTCTTCATCAGGTACTTTACCAATATCGTGTAATAAACCTGCACGTTTTGCAAGCTTTGGATTTAACCCTAACTCACTTGCCATGATTGCACAAAGGTTTGCAGTTTCTCTACTATGCATCAATAAATTTTGACCATAAGAAGAACGGAAACGCATTTTACCAACAATACGAACCAACTCTTTATGCAACCCATGAATACCTAATTCAATAACAGTTCTTTCTCCTATCTCAACAATTTGAGCTTCTAATTGTCCGCGTGTTTTTTCAACTACTTCTTCAATACGTGCAGGATGTATTCTTCCATCAGCAACCAATCTTTGCAAACTTAAACGTGCAATTTCTCTACGTAATGGATCAAATGAAGAAAGTAAAATTGCTTCGGGTGTATCATCAACAATTAAATCTACTCCTGTAGCTGCTTCAATAGCTCTAATATTTCTTCCTTCTCTCCCAATAATTTGTCCTTTTATTTCATCAGATTCTAAATGAAATACGGTGACAGTATTTTCAATGGCTACTTCTGATGCTGTTCTTTGAATACTTTGAATGATGATTTTACGAGCTTCTTTATTTGCTTTTTCTTTAGCATTCTCAATAATATCTTGTTGTATTACTAAAGCTCTTGTTTCAGCTTCGTGTTTTAAACTTTCAATTAATTGTGATTTAGCTTCTTCGGCAGTAAGATTAGCAATTTTCTCTAATCGTTTTATATGCTCTTCTTGATGTTTTTCGAGCTCTGTTCTTTTTTGATTGACAACTTCAATTTGTCGGGTTAAATTTTCTTTGATAACCTCATTTTCTTTTACCTGTTTATCAATAGCAGCGTCTTTCTGATTAAATGAAATTTCTTTTTGTTTGATTCTATTTTCAGCTTCATTAATTTTTCTATTACGCTCATTAACTTCTTTATCATATTCAAATCTTAATTGAACGAATTTTTCTTTAGCTTCTAATTCTTTTTCTTTTCTAATATTATCGGCCTGTAATTTGGCCTCTTTTATAATATCTTTTGCCTGAATAGTGGCTTCTGTAATTTGTTTTTCTACATCTTGTAATTTCTTTTGTGCTGTTTCAACTTCTTTTTTAGAATTTTTTGCAAAGGCAAACTTGCCAACTATAGCTCCAATGATTAATGATGCTAGTCCTATAATTATATTGATGGGATCCATTTGAATTATTTATTTGTTTAACGATATGTTTATTTAAGTTACTCATATTAAAGTGAGTTGGCAGCGAAGATAACAAAATCGAGTTACGAAATAACTACAGTTGCAATAATTATGAAACAACTTATTTTATAGATAAATTATAACATTTGAAATGATTTTTTAACAAACATAATTGGTTACTTTTATAGGTATTAGTAATAAAATATTGTAATTATTAATTTTTACATGAGAATTCTGAAAAAGATAAGCTTATTTATTGTTTTGTTTTTAACAAGCAGCTTATTTTATTTTTCCTATGCACAAAAAGGTGAGTATGATACTTTAAAAATTTATGCTTGGTTGAGCCCAGAGGGTGATACTTTACCACTTACCTATTTATCTTGGATAACTGTAGAAGCCCACAGAACACTTACTGCTGAACAAAGAAAACAAAAAGCAGAATGGACCAGATTACGAAATGCAGTATATGTAACATATCCTTATGCAATAACAGCTTCAAGAATAATGAATGAAATAAATGTTAAGCTTGTTGGTGTTACTGATAAAAAAGAAAGGAAGGCAATAATAAAAACTCGAGAAAAGGAACTTAGAAAAGAATTTGCTGATCGATTAACTAATCTTTCTATTTATCAGGGTAAAGTTTTAATGAAATTGATTTACAGACAATCTGGTAATAGCTGTTATGAGATTATTAAAGATTATAAAGGCGGTTTTTCTGCTGTATTTTATCAAACTATTGCAATTATTGTAGGCACCAATTTAAAACAAAATTATGAGGCTCAAGGTAAGGATAGAGAAGTGGAACAAATTGTTCTGGAAGTAGAAAGAATGTATGGGCTTAGAGGATGATATGAATTCTGAATGATGAATTATGAATTATGAATTGATATGATTATGTAAAATATACATGAATTCATTTCTTTTAATCATTCTTGCACCTAAACTTTCTAAATGTTCGGTGTAAACCTGACAATCAATTAAAACCACTTCTTCTTTTTTTAACACTTCAACATATGTAGCAAAAGCAAATTTGCTGGCATTTGATTTTTTAGAAAACATACTTTCACCAAAAAATATTTTACCAATTTTTATTCCATATAATCCTCCAACCAATTCATCATTCAACCAAGCTTCGGCTGAGTAAGCAAAGCCTTTTTGCTGCAATTGATGATATACTCCTATAAACTCATCATTAATCCAAGTTCCATCTTGATCTGGTCTATAAATATTTTTACAGCACTGCATTACATCAACAAATGCATTATTGATTTTAAATTCAAATTGATTTTTTTTGAGAGATGATTGAAGCGATTTGCTAATTTTTATTTCATTGGGAAATAAAACAAATCTCGGATCAGGATGCCACCATAAAGGCACATCACCATCATACCAAGGAAAGATGCCACTTTTATAAGCCAATAATAATCGTTCAACAGAAATATCTCCCCCTATAGCTAATAATCCATCACTTAAAGCTTCTTCTGGTTTTGGAAACCACAGTTTATTATCGAGTACAGCTACTGACAATTATTTAATTATTTAAACCAACGCCAAACATCTAAGCCAAGAGCGTAAGCCATAAGCCCTAACAGAAAAATCATACCTACAGTTTGAGCATATTCCATAAACTTATCAGAAGGTTTTCTGCCAGTAATCATTTCAACTAAAGTAAACAATGCATGCCCACCGTCTAAACCTGGAATGGGTAATAAATTCATGAAAGCTAAAATGATAGAGAAGATGGCTGTTAAGGTCCAAAAGCTTTGCCAATGCCAGCTTCCACCAAAAGTATTGGCAATGCTAAATACGCTACCTAAAGAATCTTGTGCTTTTACTTTTCCTTTAAACAATTGTCCTAAACTGGTTACATATTTATCTAAAGTAGAAAAACATTTGTTTGTGCCTACAGAAATAGATTGGAGAAGTGTATACTTTTTAACTGTTGTTCCTAATTGCTCTTCTACAGTTTTTGATGAAACCCCCATCAATCCATTTTCATTTAATTGAACTGTTGTTTGAATGGTATCAGTTCCATTTCTTAAAACTGAAATTTGTAAAGGAATGTTGGTTAAACCTTTTTTCAATTCAAAATACTCATTAATATATTGTATTGGAGTGGCTCTTACAGCAATTACTTGATCTCCTTTTAAAATACTGCCACTAATAATTTTACATTGAGGGCTAATAGAATCTATAATGTAAGGAACACGTGGTTCAATAAATCCATTTAATCTGCTTTTATTTAAATCGTTAATAAAACCATTAGGCACATCAAGTTCTAACATTTGCCCAGAACGATCAACGGTAATTTTTTTTGCATCGCTCAATGCAATTTCACTGCCTATAGTATTAAAATTATCTATTTTTCTTCAATCAATAAAATAAATTTTATCACCTGATTCAATACCCATTTTTCTAGCTAAAGAATCAGCATAAACACCATATTTTATATTTTTATTAGGCACATATTCTTCGCCCCAATACCACATAATGCCTATAAAAATTACAATGGCAAGTATAATATTTACAATAATTCCACCCAACATAATAATTAATCTTTGCCAACTTTTTTTAGAACGAAATTCATATGGTTGTGGTGGTAGTTTCATTTGTTCTTTGTCCATACTTTCATCAATCATCCCACTGATTTTTACATATCCACCAAAGGGAATCCAACCTATACCCCATTCAGTATCTCCTTTTTTTGTTTTAAATAAACTAAACCAAGGGTTAAAGAATAAGTAAAATTTTTCTACTCTACATTTAAACCAACGAGCAGGCAAATAATGACCCAATTCATGTAACACCACTAAAATGGAAAAAGATAAAATAAACTGACCAGTTTTAACTAAAATACTGCTCCAATCAATTGCTAATAAAGTCATACAAGATTTATAAAAAGTAAATTATAATTTAATAATATTGGCTGCGAAACTACGTGCTTCTGCATCGCTTTCAAACAATTCTTCAATTGTAGGATTTTCAATGAATGGAACTGTACGAATAACTTTTTCAATAACCTCTGTAATATCTAAAAAGCCAATTCTATTTTTTAGAAAAGCATACACAGCAATTTCATTTGCTGCATTTAATACACAAGGAATATTTCCTCCTTTATCTAATGCTTCTTGAGCTAATGCTAAATTTCTAAATGTTTTCAAATCTGGCTCATCAAAATTTAATGTGTTAGGATGTTTAAAATTATATCGAGGAAAATTGTTTTGAATTCTTTGAGGATAAGCCATTGCATATTGAATAGGCAATTTCATATCAGGCAATCCCATTTGTGCTTTTATGCTGCCATCTTCAAATTGTACCATACTATGAATGATACTTTGAGGATGAATAACTACTTGTATTTGTTCTGGTTTTAAGTTAAATAACCATTTAGCTTCAATCATCTCAAGCCCTTTATTCATAAGGGTTGCAGAGTCGATTGTAATTTTAGCACCCATGTTCCAATTAGGGTGTTGTAAAGCATGTTCACGCTTTACATTAACCAAATAATTAGGTTTTTTTCCTAAAAAAGGACCGCCGCTTGCAGTTAAAATTATTTTTTCAATTTTGTTTCTTGTTTCGCCAACTAAACATTGAAAAATGGCTGAGTGTTCACTATCAACAGGAATGATAGGCACTCTTTTTTCCAAAGCTTTTTTCATGATAATGTCACCTGCAATCACCAATGTTTCTTTATTAGCTAAAGCAATTGGTTTGCCTTGCTCCACTGCTGCAATTGTTGGTTTTAATCCTGCATAACCAACAATTGCTGCCAACATCATATCGTAAGTATCAAAAGCAGCAACTTCTTCTAATGCTTTTTCTCCTGAAAATACTTTAACAGTTGTACTTGATAATGCTTCTTTTACTTTAAGATATTTTGATTCATCTCCAATAACAACACAATTCGGATTGAACTTTTGTGCTTGTTGAATTAATAAATCGGCATTGGTTTGTGCTGTTAAAATTTCAGCACTAAATTTATCGGGGTTGGCTTCAATTACATCTAAAGCCTGAGTGCCAATAGAACCAGTTGAACCAAATATTGCAATACGTTTTTGTGAAGATGTTGACATGATGTGTATCCTATATTGCAATATTAATTAAAATCAATTACTTATTACAGTGGACTTTGTTAATAGATTAAGAATTATATCCAATTGCAAGATCCAAAACTTGTTGCATGGTTTTTACATAATGAAATTTCAATCCTTTAATAAAATTGTTATCAATTTCTTCAACATCTTTTTGGTTTTGATAACACATGATGATTTCTTTTAATCCAGCACGTTTAGCAGCTAATATTTTTTCTTTAATTCCACCAACAGGTAAAACTTGTCCACGTAAAGTAATTTCACCTGTCATCGCTAAAAATGGTTTAATTTTTTTAGCAATAAAAGCAGAGGTTAAAGCTGAAAGCATGGTAATTCCTGCACTTGGACCATCTTTAGGTGTAGCACCTTCAGGTACATGAATGTGAATATTTTTTGTTTTAAATAATTCTGGATTGATATTTAATTTCTTATAATTTGCTTGTAAATAAGTTAGTGCTGTTGATGCACTTTCCTTCATTACATTGCCTAAATTTCCAGTTAATTTCAATTCGCCTTTACCATCGCTTAAAGCAACTTCAATAAAAAGAATATCGCCACCAACATAAGTCCATGCTAAGCCAACAGCAACACCTGGCATGTTAGCTGTTTTATATAATTCATTACTATATCTCGGTTTACCAAGTATTGATTCTACATCACCAGCAGAAACTGTTGGTTTAATTTTGGCTTTTGAAGCATATTTTTTTGCCAAGTTTCTCATGATAGATGCAATTTGTCTATCCAATTCTCTAACACCACTTTCTCGTGTATGATTTTCAATAACTTTTTCTAACACTGCATCTGAAACTTTAATATTTACTTTTTCTAAGCCATGTGCTTCTTTTTGTTTTGGAAGAAGATGACGTTTAGCAATTTCAACTTTTTCTTCAATTGCATAACCACTCAAATCAATTATTTCTAATCGATCTCTTAAAGCCGGTTGAATATTTTGTAAATTATTTGCAGTTGCAATAAACAATACTTTACTCAAATCATACTCCATCTCTAAATAATTATCGTAGAAATTATTGTTTTGTTCTGGGTCTAACACTTCTAATAATGCAGATGAAGGATCTCCACGAAAATCACTACCAATTTTATCTATCTCATCTAAAATCATTACTGGGTTACTGCTTTTGCATTTTCGAATATTTTGCAATACTCTACCAGGCATTGCACCAATGTATGTTTTTCTATGACCACGAACTTCGCTTTCATCATGCAATCCTCCTAAACTTAAACGTGTGTACTTTCTACCTACTGCATGTGCAATACTTTTACCTAAAGATGTTTTACCAATACCTGGAGGACCAACAAAACAAAGTATTGGGCTTTTCATATCTCCTTTTAATTTTAAAACAGCCAAATATTCTATAATTCTACTTTTAATTTTTTGCATACCATAATGGTCTGCATCTAGCACTTTTTTAGCATTATTTAAATTGTAATTATCGTCTGTATATTCATGCCAAGGTAATTCAAGCATTAAATCGCAATGGTTGTACACTACAGAATAATCAGGGGTTTGAGGATGCATACGTTCTAACTTAGCAATATTGCTATCGAACATTTTTTTAGCATTCTCTGGCCATTTTTTTGCTTCGGCTTTCTTTTTTAAATCAGCAATTTCTCGTTCATTATTTTCTCCACCTAACTCATCTTTAATACTCTTCATTTGTTGTTGAAGAAAATAATCTCTTTGCTGTTTATCGATCTCTAAACGTGTTTTATTAGAAACTTTTTCTTTAAGCTCAGCAAACTGTAATTCTTTATGCAAAAGTTCAATGAGTTTTTCTGCACGAGATTTTATATCATTATTCTCTAACAAACTTTGCTTTTGAGCTATATCGTTATTTAAATTGCTACAAACAAAATTGATTAAGAAAGAAGGACTTTCAATATTTTTTAAAATGATAGATGCTTCTGTAGGCAGGTTTGGAGAAAGCTGTATAATTTGTGCTGCAATATCTTTTATTGTTTCAATTTGTGCTTTTAAATTATCATCTTTAACCACATCAATATCATCAAGCTTAATAATATTTGCAACAAAATAGGGTTCTGTAGATATTACACTGGTAATTTCAAATCTTCGTTTACCTTGAATAATGATGGTGGTACCACCATCTGGCATTTTGATGAGCTTAATAATTTTGGCAATGGTGCCAACTTTGCATAAATCCTTCACTTCAGGATCTTCAATTTCTGTATCTTTTTGAGAAACTACACCAATTAACTTATCGCCTTTATAAGCATCATTCACTGCTTTTATACTTTTATCTCTGCCTACAGTTATGGGTAAAACAACACCAGGAAATAAAACTGTATTACGTAATGGTATTAATGCAATAGTCTCAGGAACAACAACTTCTTTTTCATTTTCATCATTTTCCGATAAAGGAATTATTGGCATAAAATCATTATCATCTCCTTGCAAAAAAAACTTCTTTTCGTTCATTATATTGATTCTAAATTCTAAAATAAAGGGAGCAAAGGTAGGTCAATATTAATGCCATGAAAGGATTAACAATAATAAAAGTACAAAATGGCAGTAATAAAATTAATTAATTCTATTAGTAGAATCTTTAAATACTTGATTTAAGAGAAGAAAACCAATACAGATAATAGCTATCCAAAAAATAATATTAAGAATATTTGATGCACTCCAAAAAGTTGCAGTTTTTTTTGATGGTGCATCATGCATTTGATACATGGAATACAAACGTACAAAACTGGGTGCAAATTTTACTCTATTTCTCACATCGGTAATGAGTAACCAAAAAATGAATTTTAATACAAAAGTTGTTGTTAATAAAACTAAAAAAACAAACATCAAATCGTTTTGCATAATCTTATTTTTTTCAAACTTAAATAATGACTAACTAACTTCACTGTACAACTTTGTACGAGTTAATTTTGGTTTAATTTTCGAATATAAGTTTTTTAGCAATTAAATATGATGGATGCAAAAAAAATATTAAAACAATATTGGAATTTTGAATCTTTTAAAGGACTTCAAGAAAATATTATTAATGCAGTTTTAGAAGAAAAAGATGTTGTTGCATTATTACCAACTGGAAGTGGAAAATCAATTTGCTTTCAAGTTCCTGCTTTAATGAAAGAGGGTATGTGTGTTGTTATTTCTCCACTCATTGCTTTAATGAAAGATCAAGTAAGTGGTTTGCAAAAGCGTAGTATTAATTCTATCGCTTTAAATAGCAGTTTAAATTATAAAGAAGTTATTCAAGTTTTAGATAATGCAATTAGTGGTCATTATAAATTTTTATATGTTTCGCCAGAGCGATTAGAAAGCAAAATTTTTAGATAATATATTGCTGATTGTAATGTTTCCCTCATCGCTGTTGATGAAGCACATTGTATTAGTCAGTGGGGTTATGATTTTAGGCCTTCTTATGCTAAAATTATTCAGTTAAAAGAAATTTTTCCAAAAGTTCCCATTATTGCATTAACAGCCTCAGCAACACTTAAAGTTCAAAACGATATTATTGAAAACTTAGCATTACATAAGCCAGAAATATTTCAACAGTCGTTCGAAAGAAATAATTTATCCTATTCTGTTTTTAAAGTAGAAAGTAAAATCAATAAACTATACGAAATTTTAAAAAATGTTTCGGGAAGTAGTGTAGTGTATTGTAAAAACAGAAAACA
>JANPAT010000490.1:0-4073 GCA_031430075.1 Chitinophagaceae bacterium
TTAATAATTATTTAAATAAAATTTCCTTCAGCATCTGTTTTAAACCAATCTTTTCTATCAAAACAAAAACGTTTAATAATTTTTGCTGGCATTCCAGCTGCCACACAAAAATCAGGAACATTTTTAGTTACTACAGAATTAGCTGCAATCACACTATTTTTGCCTACACTTGCTCCAACAATACAAACATTTTCGCCCAGCCATGATCCATCTTCAATAAAAACCTCTTGTAACTGTTTTATAGGTTGATCAATTATTGGCAAATTAATATTGTAATAACCATGACTATTATCACTTATATATACTCGATCTGCAATGAGTACTTTTTTTCCAATTTCAATTTTTGATGTTGCATAAAAATGAGCATTGTTGCCAACATAAGTTCCATCTCCAATAATTAATTTACAATTTTTATTTCCTGTTAATGGATTTGCTGCTAACCAAGCATGTTTTCTGATGAGTACTTTATTGCCAATAAAAATATTTTTAGAAAATTCAATAATATTTGGTTTAATAATTTTTGACTGGTGTCCAAATTTTCCAAAGTATAATTTATAAAAGGGGTAATAAAATATTTTATAAAAAATATTAGATAATATGGTAACAATTTTAAGCATTGACAGGTTAAGTTAGCTTTGAGCTGCAAAACTATTTACTTTTGACCCAAACAAAAAAAATGAATTAGTGAACTCACTAAAAGTAACTATAGAAGAATACTTATTAAAAAGAAAAAAATTTTTAAAGCAATTAAATGAAGTTTCTGTTTCTCCATTCAAAAAACTACATGCAGAAGATTATGTTAGTTTCAGCCATATTGGGTTAAATGGTGATATTATTTATTCTATTCCTACGATGCTAAGTATTTCAAATGGAAAAAGAATAAGATTATACTTAGATGTTACACAAAAAACCATGTACACATCTAAAATGAACCATTACAACAAGGATAAAGTTTTAACCGCAAAAAGTGTTGATTTTATTAAACCACTAATATTAAGTAACCCACAATTTGAAGTTTGCAAAATTTTAGAAAATGAGATTATTGACTATGATTTAAATGAGTTCAGAAAATACCCATTTGATTATAGAATGGGACATATTTGCAGGTGGTATTTTTTAGCTTTTGGTATAACTTATAATCTTTCAAAACCTTGGTTAAATGTAAATCCAAATTATTCTTTTAAAAATGATATAGTTATTGCAAGAAGTTTTAGATATAGAACTTTAGGAATTAGTTATCGATTTTTAAGTAAATATGGAAATTTAAAATTTTTAGGTTTGCCAGAAGAATTTGAAGACATCAAAACACAAATACCAAACTTAGAATATATAAAAGTTAATAATGCACTTGAAATGGCTGAAATAATAGCAGGTTGCAAGTTTTTCATTGGCAACCAATCTTTCCCTTTTTCAATTGCCGAGGCATTAAAAGTAAAAAGGGTTTTAGAAGTTAATAATGAAAACCCCAATGTGATAGTTGATGGAGATAATGGTTTTGACTTTTGCTTTCAACAACAATTTGAAAAAATAATTAGTGAATTAGTATAAAAATATGAGACAAATTATTAGAAATATTCTACAAAAATTAGGTTACGACATTATAAAAATTAACGAACACTCAAAAAATAAATCGAATAAAATTGTGATTGTCCAGGTGGGAGATTATAATATAATCATGCCAGGAAATAACCCACAGATAAGCAACTATAAACGACTTCCTGATATGAATAATCAATTAGGAAGATTAGCAAAAATTGTTACAAACAAATACCCTAATCTTACAATGATTGATGTTGGTGCTAATGTTGGCGACACTATTGCAATTGTAAAATCATTTGTTGATATACCCATTATTGGTATTGAAGGTGATGCAACAACCTATTCATTTCTTGAAAAAAATATAACTCAATTCAAGAATATCATTATTATTAAACAATTTTTAGGTGAAGAAACTAAAACAATTAAAGCCGATTTAGAAAAAGATGGCTGGAATGGAACAATTATCCCCTCTTCAACATCATCTAATAGTGTAGAATTAAAAACTCTCGATCAAACTTTAAAAGATAAAGCATTAAACAATTTGAACTTGAAAATATTAAAAGTTGATGTTGAGGGTTTCGATACTATTGTATTAAGAGGAGCAAATGAAATTATTAAAAACCACCAGCCTATACTTTATTTTGAGTATAACAGAGAAAATATGAATGCTATTAATGAAGATGGCATTTCTACTTTACTTTCTTTAAAAGAATTTGGGTATCAAAATATTATTTTCTTTGATAATAAAAACAAATATATTCTTAATACAACACTAGATAATGTTGAACTGATAACTCATTTACATAATTATGCTGATGGTATAAATGGCATGATTCCTTATTTTGATATTTGTATTTTTAGTAAGGAAGATGAAGACATTTCTAAAATTTTTCTTGATACAGAAAAAGAAATTTAATTCATTTTTACATAAATATCTCCAGCAGAATTTTTAATAAAATTTGGAGATTGAATGATTTTTTTTATCTCATTAATCGTAACCCAATTTTTAAGAGCTAAAAAAGTATTATCCATAATAGCATAGTTAAATTCTATTGTACTATAATTATTACTTAATTGTTCGATACACAATATTAAATTGTTTAAATTATCAGGTACAGCAAATTCAAAACTCAGGTATTTGAATGGCTCAGTTAATCCTTTTAAAACTTCTAACTCAAACCCTTCAACATCAATTTTAATAAATGTTGGAGAACCTTGGTGTTCAATTAAACTATCTAAAGTAATAATCTCCACTTTTTCTACTTCATTCCATTCGCTATCCTTAAATCTATTTGCTTTCAGGGTTTCAATCCATTCTGCAGAAAAAGTAGATAATTGATTATGGTTGCTTATAAAAAAATCTTTCGTTTCATTTTTACTTCCAACTCCTTTTTGAATTAATGTAATGCTATTTCCAAATTTTTTCTTTAATCCATCACAACAAGATTGTTGAGGTTCTACTGAAACAACCTTGGCACCTAATTCCAAAAAAATATTGGTTCTATCTCCAATATTAGCACCTATATCAAAACATAAATCTCCTTTTTTAATGAACTGTTGGTAGAAAAAAAATCTTTCGTTTTGAAGTTTTCGTAAATATTTATCATGAACAGTTGGGAAAAAATATTTTTTTACTTTAATTACATTTGAAATAATTGAATTCAACATACTAAATAATAATTTCTATTTGAAACTAATTGTAAATTTCTTGAAGTTTTTCAACCATTTTAAATGTTGCAGGACAGTATTGAATATTTTGTTCATGAACGTGCAAATATAACTCTGGCTTGCGTTTATTAAAATGAGGGAAACCAGAACAATCGGCTGGACGAACATCGTAAATATTACATTTGTTTGTTTGTAGATTTAAAAACTGACAAGGCTGAGTTGTATTTTGCCAATCTTTATCTTCTTTATCATAAAACAACCATTTTTCTTTAAACTCCTTTTCAGTCATGTTTAAATAACTCGAAATTCTTTTAATATCAGTATTGGTAAAAGTGGGGGTCATTTTTTTACAACAATTAGCACAACTTAAACAATTTATTTCTTTCCAAACTTCTTTTTCAATGGTTGAAATATTTTTAAATAAATCCTTTGGTGGCTTTTTATCTAACTTGTTTAAAAATCTTTTGAAAGCTTTTTTATGATACCGAACTTTTTGTGAAAATGATCTAAAATTAATTAACTCCATTAGTGTTGAATTATCCTTTACTATTAGCGAAATAAATGCTTATTATCTATAAAAAAAATAAAGATTACAGAATTAGTAACCACAATCAGTTTAATACTTTAATAAAGGCAATTATCTTTACAAAAACTTGTTTTGTATGAACAATTTGGATAACATCTTATCAAAAACTAAAGATCAAGATTTAAGCAACATAGCAAATAAAATTTTAAATAAAAAACGAATAAGCTTTAAAGATGGTATTAATCTTTTCGAAAAAGGGTCCCTTGCTTTTGTTGGTGCTTTAGCCAATTTTGTTCGTGAACAAAAACATGGCAACACTACATATTTCAATAGAAATTTT
>JANPAT010000491.1:0-4351 GCA_031430075.1 Chitinophagaceae bacterium
GGTTTTAATTCAACTGGTGGAGAAATTAAAATGGGTTTAGCAGGTACAAATACCAATTATTTAAAAGATACTTATTACGATGTAGAAGCTGGCATTAGAACTTATTTTAATGCTGGTGGACCAACCATGTTTTTTGCAAATGCCACACTTGGAGTTCCTTTTAATGAAGATTGGAAATTAAGTGGAACATTAAATTTAGTAAGTTCGAATAGTAGTACAGGCTTTTTAACCCCTACAAATATTTTTATTAACAGAGATTTTTCTTATTTCCGAGGTAATATTTCTTTAGGTAGAAGAATTAATAGAAATATTACATGGTGGGTAAGTATTTTCAGAGATTTTACTGGTAGAAGTATTGGTCAAGGTCAGGGATTTTCAACCTTTATGGTATTTAAATTCTAAACTATTTCTAGTTCATTTATACGAATACTTATTTTTGCCTAATGTCTTTTTTCAAAATCAATTGGGATGCATTAGGTGTAACTGTTTCTATAGCATGTGCCATACATTGTGCTATTCTCCCTTTGGCATTAAGTAGTCTTCCATTATTTGGTATTAATATTATAGAGAATATTTATTTTGAATTTGGAATGATAGCTTTAGCTTTTGTTGTTGGTGCTTACTCTTTGTATCATGGATTTAAAAAACACCACCATAAGTGGTTGCCTTTTATTTTATTTTCAATTGGAATACTATTTTTAGTTTTGAAACAAGTGTTTCATGATTGGCATTTATGGCTTTTAATGCCTGCCGTATTTTTTATTATTTACGGGCATTTTTTAAATTTCAAATTTTGTAGGCATCATAATCATGCTCACAAAGAAGATTGTGACCATTAGTCTTTTCTTTCCTGACAAATTTCTATCAATACACCATTCGTAGTTTTAGGATGTAAAAAAGCCACTAATTTATTATCTGCTCCATGTTTTGGATTTTCATGAATCATTTTAAATCCTTCTGATTTTAAGCGTTCAATTTCTATATAAATATCATCAACCAAAAAAGCAATATGATGAATTCCCTCTCCCTTTTTTTCAATAAATTTTGCTATAACCCCATCAACTGTTGTACTTTCTAATAATTCAATTTTCGATTCACCTGTTTTAAAGAATGCAGTGTTTACATTTTCACTTTCAACAATTTCAGTCTTATAACAATTTGTATTTAATAATTTTTCATAAAGCGGAATAGCACTAGTGAATTCATTTACTGCAATGCCAATATGTTCAATTTTTATCATTTTTTAAGATTACGATTAATGGAAAATCAATTTTTTTTAGCTATTAATTAACCCAAAAATATGGTTCCCTACTTAAATTTGCAGAAGACAGAGCTAAAAATAAAAATTACATGTTAAAACTACCGGTTTATTTAGATAACAATGCAACTACTCCAATGGATCCGAGAGTTTTGGAAACTATGATTCCTTATTTCACAGAGCATTTTGGAAATGCTGCAAGCAGAAATCATCCTTTTGGATGGGAAGCTGAGGAAGCTGTTGATTATGCTCGTGAACAAGTTGCAAAACTTATTGGAGCCGATGCAAAAGAAATTATTTTTACATCTGGTGCAACTGAAGGTGATAATCTTGGAATAAAAGGTGTATACGAAATGTATGCATCAAAAGGTAATCATATTATTACCGTTACAACAGAACATAAAGCTGTTTTAGATACTTGTAAACACATTGAAAAACTCGGAGGTGAAGTAACTTATCTTTCTGTAAAAGAAGATGGCTTAATTGATATTAAAGATTTAGAAGCTGCAATAAAACCAACAACCATTTTAATAGCTATCATGTATGCTAATAATGAAGTTGGTGTTATTCAACCTATAAAAGAAATTGCTGCTATTGCTAAAAAGAACGGAATACTTTTCTTTTCAGATGCCACACAAGCAGTGGGTAAAATACCTGTGAATGTTATTGAAGATGGCATTGATTTAATGACTTTCACTGGGCATAAAATGTATGGTCCAAAAGGAATTGGAGCACTTTATGTTCGTAGAAAAAATCCAAGAGTAAAAGTTACTGCACAAATGGATGGTGGTGGACATGAAAGAGGCATGAGAAGTGGTACTTTAAATGTACCAGGAATTGTGGGTTTTGGAAAAGCGTGTGAGTTGTGTATGCTTGAAATGGAAAAAGATGCTAAACACACATCTGCATTAAGAGACAAATTAGAAACAGCTTTATGCCAAATAGAGGAAAGCTATGTAAATGGAAATAAAGAACATCGTTTACCACATGTTGCTAATATTTCTTTTAAACATGTAGAAGGGGAAGGTTTATTAATGGGCTTCAATAAAAATATTGCATTAAGTTCAGGTTCTGCTTGTACTTCAGCATCTTTAGAACCAAGTTATGTATTAAAAGCTTTAGGTTTGGGAGATGACTTAGCACATAGTAGTTTACGTTTTGGCTTAAGCAGATTTACTACTGAAGAACAAATTGATTATACTGTTGAACAAATTACAAATACCGTTTTAAAATTAAGAGATATGAGTCCTCTTTGGGAAATGTATAAAGAAGGAATTGATTTGAATAGTATTGAATGGGCACACCATTAATAATGTTGAATGATTAATTTTTAATGTAGAATGAGATGGAAAATGAAAAGAAAAATGTTGTTTTAGAAAAGTCTTTTCAACAATCATTAATAATAATTAAACTTTCAACAGAGTTAATTAAAACAAATAGAGTTCTTGCAGATCAGATTTTAAGAAGTGGGACATCGATTGGAGCAAATTTAAACGAAGCACAAGCAGCATTAACAAAAAGAGAATTTATTGCAAAAGTTTCAATTGCTGCAAAAGAAGCTAGAGAAACAAAATATTGGTTGGCTTTTAACAGAATCTAATTTGATGAAAAGAGATATTGAATTAGAAATTGTAGTTGACGATATTATAAAAATTGTTACTAAAATAATTAAAACATCGCAAGAAAATAATCAAGCATAAAGCAAATAATTTAACATTAAACATTCAAAATTTAAAATTACTCAACTATGGCATACTCAGATAAAGTGATTGATCACTATAGCAATCCAAAAAATGTTGGAACGCTTGATAAAGCAAATAAAAATGTTGGAACAGGATTAGTAGGTGCTCCAGAATGTGGCGATGTAATGCGACTTCAAATTGAAGTTGATGATGCAACTGGCATTATTAAAGATGCTAAGTTTAAAACCTTTGGTTGTGGTTCTGCAATTGCATCTTCATCATTAGCTACAGAATGGTTAAAAGGTAAAACTGTTGACCAAGCTGTTACTATTGATAATATGGATATAGTAGAAGAATTAAATCTTCCTCCAGTAAAAATTCACTGTTCTGTTTTAGCCGAAGATGCTATTAAAGCAGCTATCAATGATTATAGAGTAAAAAATGGGTTAGAGCAATTGGTGTTTGAAGAGAAAGGAGTACATTAAATAATGTTGAATTTTGAATTATAAATGTTGAATTATATTACTCATTTAAAATTCAAAATTTAAAATTTAAAATTATTTCAAATGGTTTCTACAGAAAACAGTATTTATATATCAGACAAAGCCAAAAAAAAAGTTTTACAACTTTTGGATGAAGCTGGTGTGACAAACGACCCTTCCTATTTTTTAAGAGTTGGTGTTGTTGGTGGCGGTTGTAGTGGATTAAGTTATAAACTAGATTTTGATAACGAAGTAAAACCCATGGATCAAGTTTTTGAGGACAATGGTTTAAAAATAGTAACTGATTTAAAAAGTTTTCTATACCTTGTAAATACTGAATTAGATTTTAGTGATGGATTAAATGGTAAAGGATTTTATTTTAGTAATCAAAATGCTAGTAGAAGTTGTGGTTGTGGAGAGAGTTTTGCAGTATAATTAATTAATAAAATAAATAAAAACATTATGAGTTTCACACTATCGAATTTGCCTTACGCCTACAATGCATTAGAGCCATATATTGATGAATTAACCATGCAAATACATCATGGCAAACATCATCAAGCTTATGTAGATAATTTAAATAAAGCCATTGCAGGAACTGAGCATGAAAATAAATCTCTCGAAGAATTAGTAGCACATGCAGGTGCAATTTCTGCTGCTGTTAGAAATAATGGTGGTGGACATTGGAACCATACTTTCTTTTGGGAAAGTTTAGCACCAAATGCAGGTGGCGAACCTACTGGAGAATTAGCAGATGCTATAAATACTGCTTTTGGTAGTTTCGAAGAAATGAAAACAAAATTTGCTGCTGCTGGTGCAACTCGTTTTGGAAGTGGATGGGCTTGGTTAGGAGTTAAAGATGGTGCACTTGCAATATGTTCTACTCCAAATCAGGATAATCCTTTAATGGATGTTGCAGAATGTAAATG
>JANPAT010000492.1:0-4393 GCA_031430075.1 Chitinophagaceae bacterium
GTGAAGCATTTGGAATTTTTCCTGTAATAATTAATTGTTCAGAATATGGACCAGTTCCAGCAACAACATTAAATGTTGTAGGTGAAGAAATACCACATTTTATTGCATTATATGCATCATTAAAATTATTAAAGTTTGTTCCGCCTGGCCAGTTTGTTGGTTGAGTTTTATTAATAGTATAATTACCACCTGGAACAGGTGGTGATGTAACCATTACAGTATTTGAAATAGCAGAGTCTCCACTAAAAGAACATTTTACTTTTAATTTATACCAAGTAGTAACTAACTGTGTTGTATTATAATTTTGAACATTGCCACCTGTGCTATTTTTAAAGTTAGTAGCACCAACTATAGAATCCATCCATTGGTAAGATAAACCATTTGCTAGTGAGCCTCCCGTTGCAGTTAAAGCTATTGTTTGTCCTAAACAAACTACTGTTGGATTTGCAGTTGCTGTTCCCGTTACCGGTGTTCCAGAACAATTTACATTTGGCATCCAATTGAAAGTAATATTTGGTCGAGTAGTTTGTGTACCATTATTTGTTGTGGTTGTAGTGTTACATAAGTTACCTAAATTATCATCTCGATAAGTATGAGAGCCATTAAATGCTAAACCAGTAGTCCATGGTACTGTTACATTCTGAGTGTAATCTAAAAAACCTGCATTACCTGGGTCACCATTACATATTTCTATAATGATATTATCAGATCCATTCCATATAAAAGTTGCAGGAAAAGTGAATGTATTAATGCCTAAAGTGGGCACATAATTTACTGGACCAAAAACTGTATTGGGAACATTTTCCCATGTTGCAGTACCTAAAGTAGCTACGGGAGATTGTGTTATTTTAATCTGCATTTGAGGAATATTTCCAGAAAATGTATTTAGATTAGTAACATTATATTTTATTGCTAAAATTCTTCCAGGACCCATACCAGCTGCAGTTAATTCAGATGCACGATATAAATACTGCATTCGTGAACCTTCGTACCAATCTTGAAGTGGGGCAGGATAAGTTGTTCCTGTGTTGCCAGTAGTTCCAGTGCCAATATTGAAGTCTACTTGGGCTTTTGATACTGAGTTAAAGAACAAAAAAATAGTTGCAATTAAGGTAATTCTTTTACCAAAAAGAGTAGAGATTTGATTTAGCATATAAAATAAAATTGATGGGATATTTATTCCCAATGATGCTTTAAGTATTTTGCAATAATTTAAGGGGATAAAAATAAGGATATTTAACAAAAGTTTAGCTACTAATTTACAATAAAATTTAATTGCCTAATTTCAATACTTTTAAATAAAACGAAAATGAAAAGGCAGTAATAAAACAACGCTATTATGATACATTAATAATTAAAACAGGAATTTTAATTAGGTGTCGAACCACATCAATAGTTTCTCCAAATAAATAATCTTTTAAACCAGAATGTCTGTGTGCACCCATAATCAAAAGTTCAGCTTTGTTTTCATCAACAATTCTAACAATTTCTTTAATTCGGTTTCTGTATCCTAAATGAATTTCTACATCATAACCCAAATCAATTAATTGTTGTTGATAGCTTTTTAATCTCTCTGCATCAACTCTTGTTTCAACATCATCAGAATCACTGCCTAAATATTTTGCAGAAACACTTTCAACAATATGCAGTAAAATATAATTTGCTTTTTTTCCACCCTGACTTAATGCATTTGCTATTAATTTTTCATCTTTTTCTGTAAAATCAAGTGCAACAGCAATTCGAGAAATTGGCTTTAATTCTAAATTAGAAAGTGGTGCTATTTCATCATGAATTTTAGAAGATGATTTTTGCAAATTCTTTTTTATAATAGGTAAAAAAGTCATCATCAAAAATAACCATAGAAAAATTAATCCTAATATAATTATAATAATTTTCCAACCAGTATTTCCATCATTATTAAAAACTTCTAAAGATGCATCAAATACCATTTTTACATTCAAAAAAACAAGTATTGCAGCTACAACCCATGCTGCTATTTGTGTTAATGGTTTAATAGCAAACTCCCCCATTGTTTTTTTATCACTAACAAAATGTATTAATGGGATAACAGCAAAACCAAGTTGCAGACTTAAAACAACCTGACTAAACACCAATAAATCATCTAACTTTCCATCTCCAAAAATTACTATTACAATCACTGCAGGTACAATTGCAATTAATCTTGTAATTAATCTTCTTAACCATGGATTAATTCTAATTTTTAAATATCCTTCCATCACAATTTGTCCAGCTAAAGTACCTGTAATGGTGCTGCTTTGACCAGCAGCAATTAATGCAACTGCAAAAAGTAAGGGTGCCAACTTTGTACCTAATAAACCATCGAGTAAATGATGAGCATCTTCAATTTTGGCAACGTTTGTATTACCAGTTTTAAAAAAAACCGATGCAGCTACAACAAGTATTGCAGTATTAACAAAAAAAGCTGCATTAAGAGCAATAGTACTATCAATAAAATTATATTTCAATGCTTTTCGAATACTCAAAGCATCATTACCAATTTTTCTAGTTTGCACTAAGGCACTATGCAAATACAAATTATGAGGCATAACTGTTGCACCAATAATTGCAACAGCAATATATAAAGCTTCTTTATTCAATGAAGTTGGAACAAAACCTTTTACAAGCTCTGAAACATTTGGCTTTGCCAAAAATATTTCTATAAGAAAACAACCGCCAATTGTTACCACCAACACAATTATAAATGCTTCTAATTTACGAATGCCGAATCTTTGAAGCCACAATAATAACAAAGTATCTAAAACTGTAATACCTACCCCTTCTAATAAAGAAATTGATGGAAATAATAAATGTAAACCCAATGCCATACCTAAAACTTCTGCCAAATCGCATGCAGCTATGGCAATTTCTGCAAGAATGTATAAACAAAAATTAATTAATGGTGGATAGGCTTCTCTATTAGCTTGTGCTAAATCTCTTCGTCGAACAATTCCTAAACGTGCCGATAAACTTTGTTATAACAATGCTATTAAATTACTCATTAATAAAACCCAAATGAGTTGATAGCCAAATTTTGCTCCGCCTTGCAAATCTGTTGCCCAATTTCCAGGATCCATATACCCTACACTTACCAAATAAGCAGGACCAAAAAAAGCAAAGAATTTTCTAACCCCTTTTTTGGGCATAGTAGTATCGACACTTTCATGTACTTCACTCAATGAATTTTCTTTTTGATAAGATGTTGGCATGAGTTGTTATTAGAAATTAACTGGCAAAAAATCCAAGTTCTTTCATTAGTTTTTCAGGCAAAACAGGAAGCTTTTTTCTTTCAATTAAATAGGTAGCTAAACCAGATAATTCTTTATATACAAAATGTTTATTTAATGCACCTTCTAAATAACCTGCACCAGTTGTATTTCCTGTGCCAACTCTCATTCCAATCATTCTTCTTACCATCACTAAATGCTTGTGCCTCCAGGTTGCCATTAAATGATCAATTTCAATTAATGAATCTAAAATTTGATAAGAAGTTTGAAACATTGGAAAATCTCGATATAACATGACGAAAAGTCCAGCCCTTAATGCTTTTGCAGAAAAACTGCTTCTTAAATTCTGTTGAATTTCTTCATCTTTAATGGTAGTAGTATCATCAAAAAAAACATACTTAAATTCTTCAAATTTTTGTTTCTCTCTTTCGGTTAATCCAGCTTGATAAATTTCAAGATATTTATTCCAAAATGGATGAGCTGTTAAACTAGAATTTGTTGCATTTTCATCCCAATATTTTGCATCAAAAAAAGGCAAACGTTCCAACCAATTATTTACGAGTTGTTGTATAGATAATTTTTCTTCAACTTTATTTATATCATTATAATCTTTAGTATTAAAACCACCTTCATTGGTTCTTTTATAATAATCTTTATTATGCCTTTTTTCCATTTGCAATCCCAACCTTGCTTCAAGTAATCTAAACTGCTTACTTTGAAATCCAGAAGCTGGTGTGAGCAAATTTCTAAACTCTAAAAAATCTAGTGGAGTCATAGTATCTAATATCTCAACTTGTTGATTTAAGAGTTGCAAAATTTTTATTATTCTTTGCATTCTGTGCATCACTAAATTTAATTGTTTTTCCGCAAGGATCACCTAAAACAAAAGTATCCAGACAGGCATCAAAATGATTCGTAAGGTAGGTTCCTGGTGTACCGGTATTGTGCCATCCACCTTGAGTGTATGTAAGAAAGTTTCCATTGCAGCAAGTGTTATTTGGGGTGTGATACACTCCTGTAACTGGGTCACAACCATCAGTTGTGCAAGGATTATTATCATCTGAGTTAACAGGGTTATGATAAACACCAGTTACAGGGTTGCAACCATCAGTAGTACAAACATCATTATCATCTGTATTAGCAGGGTT
>JANPAT010000493.1:0-11718 GCA_031430075.1 Chitinophagaceae bacterium
TAATTCAACTTCTTTAATGTTTACCAGCAATGCACTGCTTTTCCATTCTTCTGTTAGCATACTTTTTTGACTAGTATATACTTTTGGAGTTGAAAAAGTTTGTGCAATGCCAAATTTTGTATCAACATAAAAACTATTAAATTGTCCTAATTCTGTAAACACATTTGTGGGAGGAAGTACTTTGGCAGTTTTGATTAATTGTTGTTGATATACAGCTTTTATTTTTTCATTTTTAAGAGATAAATTATTTTGTAAAGCCATATTGGTAGCAGCTTTTAAACTAATTGTTGTTTGGGCAGATACAACTTCATTATTTGTAATTAATAGTAAGCAACATAGTATAAATTTAAAATAAAAATAAACAGCTAATATGTACTTCTGCTTAAGATTGTAGCGAATGTTTAAATTTATATATTGTACTTTTTTTTTCATCATTTAATTATTTTCTGTTTTATAGATAATATAAAATAAAATTTTTAACCTTCGATAGTTTGTAGTTAAACTAAATTTTAAATCCTTGTAAAAGATAAATTCTCGTTATAAAATAATTTCTATACTGCTTATTTCTTAACTCCTATTTTTTCAAACATGATATATAAAATGGGCAAAACAAATAAGGTTAAAAAAGTTGCAATGAGTAAACCTCCAATAACTACAGTCGCTAAAGGTCGTTGCACTTCTGCACCTTCACCATGACTTAAAGCCATCGGTAAAAAGCCCAATGATGCAACTAATGCAGTCATTAAAACAGGTCTTAATCTTATCTTAGTTCCCATCAAAACAATTCTTTTTAAATCTATTAATCCTTCATTTCTTAAATTATTAAATTCGGCTATTAAAACTATTCCGTTTAATACTGCTACACCAAATAATGCTATAAAACCAACACCTGCAGAAATGCTGAAAGGTATTCCTCTAATGGCTAATGCAAGAATACCACCTATGGCCGAGAGTGGTATGGCTGAATAAATTAATAAACCTTGTTTAACAGATTTAAATGTAAAATAAAGCATGATAAAAATGAGTAAAAGAGCAACTGGCACAGCAATGCTTAATCTTTTTTTAGCTGCAACTAAATTTTCAAAAGCACCACCATAGGTAATATAATAGCCAGGAGGTAATTTTATATTTTCAGTTGTTTTTTGTTGTAATTCTTTTACCATACTTTGTATATCTCTTCCTCTTACATTAAAGCCAACAATAATTCTGCGTTGTGCATTTTCTCTTTGAATCTGGTTTGGGCCTTCAATAATATCAACTTTAGCAATATGATTTAATGGTATTTGGGCTCCTTGAGGTGTAGCAATTAAAAGGTTTTGAACGTCTGTTACATCTTTTCTTTTTTCACCAATTAATCTTACAACCAAGTCAAAACGTTTTTCTCCTTCATACACTATTCCACTGCTTTGACCTGCAAAAGCAGAATTTATTATTTTATTAATGTCGCTAATATTTAAACCATATTGTGCTAAAGCCGGGCGGTTGTATTGAATAAGAATTTGAGGCATACCTGTAACTGTTTCCACATAAATACCACTACTTCCTAAAACTGTGTTGCATATATTTCCAAGTTTATTAGCATAAAAAGCAAGAGTATCTAAATCTTCACCAAAGATTTTGCATACTACATCCTGTCTTGCTCCAGACATGAGTTCATTAAAACGCATAGCAACCGGATATTGAAATCCAAAGGTTACACCCGGAACAGCTTCTAATGATTTGCTCATTTTTGCTTCAAGCTCTTCATAAGTTTTTGCTGATGTCCATTTGCTTCTGTCTTTTAAAATAATCATTAAATCTGTGGCATCAATGGGCATAGGGTCTGTAGGTATTTCACTACTACCTGTTTTACCAATAATTTTTTCTACTTCAGGAAAATTTTCTAAAATAATTTTTGAAGCCTTTGATACTGCTTCTATAGAGGTGTTTAAACTACTTCCGGGTAATACTCTTGTTTCTACTGCAAAATCTCCTTCGGGTAACGAGGGAATAAATTCACCACCCAATTGCATTAATATGAAAATTGAGCTTGAAAACAATAGCAGAACTACACCTAAAATTATTTTGGGTATTTGTAAAACCCTTTCTAATGCATATTGAAAAACACGTTCAATCTTCTCCATCATTTTATCAGAAAACGTTTTTTTATGAGAGATGGTTTTGTTAAGAAAAAAACTACTCATCATAGGAATGTAAGTGAGAGAAAGTATGAATGCACCCAACAAGGCAAAGGCTACAGTTTGTGCCATTGGTTTAAACATTTTGCCTTCTATTCCTTCTAAAGTGAAAATGGGTAAATACACAATAAGAATAATGATTTGTCCAAATACAGCACTTTTCATCATTTTACTAGCAGAAAATTTTACTTCTGCATCCATATCGTTTTGAGAAAGTTTATTGAAATGGTTGAACTTTTTGCTGTGTGTTAAACGGTGCATAATAGCCTCAACAATAATTACAGCTCCATCTACAATTAATCCAAAGTCTAACGCACCTAAACTCATTAAGTTTCCACTTACACCAAAAATATTCATCATAATTATGGCAAACAACATGGATAAAGGAATTACAGAAGCCACCAAAAATCCTGCACGAAAATTTCCAAGAAATAATACCAAAACAAATACTACAATTAAAGCTCCTTCCATTAAATTTTTAGAAACTGTATTTATTGAATTATTAACCATTTTAGTACGATCTAAAAATGGCTCAATGACAACACCTTCTGGTAGAGTATTTTGTATAAGTGCAACTCTTTCTTTAATGTTTTTAATAACAATATTGCTATTGGCACCCTTTAGCATCATAACTACAGCACCAGAAACTTGTTGTTCTCCATTGTAAGTCATTGCTCCATATCTGGTAGCATTGCCTAATCTTACATCGGCAATATCTTTAATGAGTAATGGAATTCCATTGGAAATATTTTTAACTACAATATTTTTAATGTCATCGAAAGAACCAACTAAACCTTCACTACGAATAAATAAAACTGTTGGTCCTTTTTCAATATATGCCCCACCTGTATTTTGATTATTTTTTTCTAATGCAGTAAAAACATCAGCAATGGTAATATTATTTGCCATTAGTTTAGAGGGGTCAACAGCAATTTCATATTGCTTCAGAAAGCCACCAAAACTGCTTACTTCAGCTACTCCTTTAACATTTAATAATTGTTTTCGTACTATCCAATCTTGAATAGTACGTAATTCCATAGCATCAAATTTATTTTCATATCCTTTTTTTGGGCGGATAACATATTGATAAATTTCACCTAATCCGGTTGTAACAGGTGCAAGTTCTGGAAAGCCAAAACCTTTTGGAATTTGCTCTTGTGCTTTTTTCAATCTTTCGGAAACTTGTTGCCTGGCCCAATACACATCTGTATTGTCATCAAACACAATGGTTACAACTGATAAACCAAATCTGGAAAAACTTCTCAACTCTTTTAATCCAGGAATATTATTATTTACTTGTTCAATGGGATAAGTGATAAACCTTTCAATATCTGGAGCACCTAAAGAAGGAGAAACAGTTATAATTTGTACTTGATTATTGGTAATGTCGGGTACAGCATCAATAGGCAATTTTGAAATTTGAAAGCTGCCAATACTAATAAGTATAATAGTTAAAAATCCAATAATAAGTTTGTTCTTAATTGAAAACTCAATGATTTTATGAAGCATTTTATATCCTCTTTTTCTGTAATGAAAATAATTTGCTCACTAGTTAATATAGTAAACAAAACAAATTAGATATTAATTTTAATGAATTAAATCCAAAATAATTTTTTTGGCGGTTGCCAAATTTTAGTGAGGTGTGAGCTAGAATATAGCGAGGTATTTAATTGTAATATTTTCTTTTTTGCTATAAATGATTCTTGAACCTTAAATGAATATAATGGAGGAGAAGAAAAAGCTATAATCTCATTTGCTAAATTGCAATTGGAGGATTTGAATGGAAAATTTTCATGCTCATGATTGGCAGAAGTGTGGGTACTTTCTTTTTGATAATGATTTAATAAAAAAACTATAAAAGAATTAGAAGTTTCTTTCTGATGATGAATTAAATAATGATGAATCAAAACTGGAAGTTTTAGTAGCTGTCTAATTTCTGTATTGGTACATAGAAATATGAACATTAATACTATGACGATTAATTTTTTCAATACACAAATATACTTTAATTATTCTTTGATTAAATATGGATTTCTGAGCAGAATATTTTTTCTTACTAACTAAAAATGAATTAATTTAGAATTTCATTTTATTTTACTCGAATGCAAAACCAAACCATAAAAAATTGGAGTGCAGATGATAGACCTAGAGAAAAGCTCTTACTTAAAGGCAGCAATGCTTTAAGCAATGCCGAACTTTTAGCTATTTTAATTAATAATGGCACAAGAAATAAATCGGCTGTTGATTTAGCTAAAGAATTGTTACATGCTACTCAAAATAATTTGCAAAGGCTAGGTGAACTTTCGGTTATAGATTTAGTACAATTAAAAGTAAAAGGATTGGGTGAAGCTAAAGCCGTTGCTATTGTTGCTGCATTAGAATTGGGGGTAAGAAGGGGCACTACTGAAAATAAAAAAATTGCCATCAACAGCAGCAGTGATATTGCTCTGTATTTAAAAGAGCAACTACAATTTAAAAGTCATGAAATATTTTTAGCAGTATTTCTTAATCAATCAAACAAAATTATTCATCAAGAAATTATTAGTGAGGGAGGAATAACTGGAACCGTTGTTGATACCAGATTGCTATTAAAAAAAGCTCTGAACTATAATGCAGTAAGCATTATTTTGTGTCATAATCACCCTAGTGGAAATTTAAAACCAAGTACTGCCGATAAGCAATTAACTCAAAAAATTAAAGAGGCAGCACAACTTTTAGATATTAAAGTTATGGATCATATAATAGTTAGTACAGAAGGCTATTATAGTTTTGCCGACGATGGAATGTTATAAAATGTGTAGTGTAATTTTTCGGAAATACGCCTAATTAAATAGCTCTACTTTTCTCGAATTTAAATAAAGAAGTAAATAAAAATACTAAGGCAAAAGCCAAAGAAAACCATATAGCTAAATCACCAATAATACCTATCAAAGAAAAACTCATTTGGCTAGTAGCTGCTCCTATAGGTGCTGGTTTAAAAAATGCAAATGGAAACCCGAACTTATCTGTTTCGGCTGCTGCAGTTTGTAATTTCGATGTTGTGAATGATGTGGTAATAAAGAAAACCATGGCCAACATTGAAATAATTGAAAGGTTCTTTGTCATAAAAATGAATTTAAACGAGTTTTTTTGGTTTAGTACAAGTTTTTAAATTTTCAATCAATATAATTCCCGGTTGTTTGCCTTTTTGTAAGCTACCAAACTGGTGTTCTATATTCAAAGCCACAGCACCATTGTAAGTTGCACATTGAAGCAACTTGAACTCAGATAGTAGTGGATATGCTTGTTTAATACTTTTTATTTCAGACAATATATTTAAGGAATGGTTACTTGCTAAACTATCTGTACCTATAACTATATTATCTAAATTATTTTGGAATATATAATCGACAGGAATGCTGTTCGATATATATCTATTAGCTAAAACGCAACAACATAAATAAAATTGTGTTTTTGATTTTAAAGAATAATTTTTTATTAGTTCTAAGTCGTTCTTTGAGGTAAAAACATCATGCACCAATAAAACTTTATCAGCCCTATTTAAATAGGGTAATGCAAATGCTAAACTGTTTTGTTTGGTTGGATGAAAAAATGAAAGGTTGATACCCAATTGTTGATAAAGCCTTAAAAAATCGCCTGATTTATTTATAAAAAAATCATTTTCAGCTTCACTTTCTTGATTATGAATGGATAAAATTTGATTAGATGATTGTTCGTCTATGAGTTTAAATAAATTTTCTGAAACTGAATAAGCTGCATGAGGTACTAAAGAAGTTTGATTTAGAAAATTTTGATGAAATGAATGGTATAATTTCATTCCTTCACCAAACCTTTCATTGGCTTTGGAAGGAACAAATCCAGAAATTTCAATAAAGTTGTGGTAGTATAAATTATTTTTTAGCTTTTGTTGTAAAGTATGGGTGGTATTACAAATATCTCCTACAGCAACAATGCCATTTTCAATCATTTCAGCTTCGGCCTCTTCAATAGCTTGTTGAATTGTTTCATCTTTTGCATTTCTTTTTTGTATGATGTTTAAAACAAAGTCAACTAAACCGGTTTGTTCGGGTATAATATTTTTTAAATGACTTAATTCAAGATGACAATGACAATTAATTAAGCCAGGAGAGATGATGCCTGTAAGCATTTGAATATCGTCTCCAGCAATTTGTTCATCAACAATATCTATTATCTTTCCTTTTTTATCACAAACTAAAACATGGTTAGAAGACAAGGCTTCAACTCCTGTAAAAATAGTATCGGCTTGAAATTTTAAAAAAGACAAAGGTTTTAATTTACTATCAAATGTAGAATTTAATAACATTTAAAATAATCGAAAGGTTCTTTACAATCTTGGCATTTAAATAATGCTTTACATGCTGTGCTTCCAAATTCACTTATTAATGTAGTATTTGTTGATTTGCATTGTGGACATTGAATGCCATCTTTTGTTATATCTCCAGCATTACCTTTTGGTGGTGCAATACCATATTCTAACAATTTTTTCTTGCCAGATTCAGTCATCCAATCTGTAGTCCAAGCAGGGGAAAGTATTTGTTTAATTTGAATATTTTTATATCCTTTCTCAATAAATGCTAATTTAATATTCATTGCAATCATATCCATAGCTGGGCAACCTGTATAAGTTGGCGTGATGGATATTTTTATTATTTCATCTTCAATAACAACATTTCTTACAATTCCTAAATCAGTTATAGTTAAAACAGGCACTTCTGGGTCGCAAACAGTTTCAAGTATTTGCCAAATGAAAGTTGTATCTATTATTTCATTTTTATTTAGTTCTTTCTTTATCATTTTTTAAAACTATATTCTTTTTCAACTTTGCAAATTCTTATGGTGTAAGATTGATAAAAAATTTCTTTGCCTAGTTGTTGAGCAATTAAATGCTCAGCATTGTTCTTCCAATTTGAAATATCCTCTAAATTTTCCCAATAGCTTACAGTTATTCCTATTTCATTTCTTGCAGATTCCACTCCTAAAAATCCTTTTTGAGTAGCAGCTAGTTCAACCATTTTGCTTGCAATTTCCGAATAATTATTTTCTACATCATTTTTTGTAGAGGTAAAAATTACGGCATAATATGGTTTAAAATTATCAGTCATCATTATTACCAAACGCTGTTTGGATAGGTTCTTTGTAGGGTTTGCATTTCTGCTAATAAAGTTGTTAAATCTTCTGTATGATTACCGTTTTTGCCACCTATTTGTGGGTTGCTTGATGAAGGAAATTGTAGTGTTGCCTCGTCAAAAACTTCTTTTATTTTTTGATGCCATTTTGTTTTTATTTTGCTTACATCAACACTAATGTTTTCTGAAAGCAATTGCGTTTCATAATCTGACATGATGAAAAATTCTTCAGTAAAGTCTTTAAAATAATCAACTGCATTTTTCATTCTTTTATGACTTTCTTTTGTTCCATCTCCTAATCTAATAACCCATTCACTACTCCATCGTAAATGATAAGCCACTTCTTTTAATGATTTGGTTGCAATTGCAGCAAGTTGTTCATCGGATGATTGTTGTAATTCCTGATAAAAAAAATGTTGAAAACAACTAAAGTAAAATTGCCTTAATACAGTAATAGCCCAATCTCCATTGGGTATTTCTGTTATTAAATGGTTTTTAAATTCATTTATATCTCTTAAATATGCAAGGTCATCTTCAGTTGGTTGTGTACCATTAGCTGTTAGCAGAGTTGCAGCATATTGATAAAAATTTCTTGCTTGTCCTAATAAATCCAAAGCAATATTGGTTAATGCAATATCTTGTTCAAGAACTGGTCCATGCCCACACCATTCACTATTTCTATGAGAAATGATAAGTGTTGTATCTGCTAAGTGTAAACAATATTTTGTTAGATTACTATTCATAAATTTTGTATTTCCCTTCTGGGGCTAGGGGTTTACATATGCCCAACTTCATCTGGTAAATCATAAAATGTTGGATGGCGATAAATTTTATCTTGAGCGGGTTCGTACAAACTTTCGGCCTCATCAGGATTTGTAGCATGAATATGTTTAGTTTCTACAACCCAAATACTTACACCTTCCATTCTTCTGGTATATACATCTCGTGCATTTTCAATAGCCATTGCTGCATCTGTTGCATGTAAACTACCAACATGTTTATGGTCTAAGCCTTGTTTGCTACGAATAAAAACTTCCCAAAGTGGAAATTCAGCCTTCCTGCCCTCCGAAGGAGGGTTTTTGGAAGAGCTATTATTTGATGTTTCTCCTCCTTGAATGGCATCATAATCGCCGTAGTAATATTTGCTAATTTTTATATTCATTAATTTTTCATTTTAGATTTTGTTTTTGCAGACGTGTTTGTTTTTTTAGGCTTTGGTTTAATAAAACCAATTGGTTCTCTATTTGCAAAATCTTCTTGCTGTTGTTTTGCAGTTACCAAATAATCAATCACCTGAAAAACATCGCTTAACTGATTATCATATTTGGTTTCTAGGTCTTTAATTTTTGTATCTAATTCTTTATAATTAAGTACAAATTGTCTAACAGCAACAAACGCCCTCATAATTTCTATATTTACTTTAATTGCTTTTGGAGAATTGATTACTGAACTAAGCATTGCAACACCTTGTTCTGTAAAGACCATAGGTTTCGCACCACCGAATTTACCTTTTGATGGTATCACAAATTGTGATACCATACTATTTATTTCTTCATCTGAAAGTAAAAATATAAAGTCTTTTGAGAACCTTTCAATTTTTCTGTTTACAGCTTGCTTTAAAGTACGAGTTTCAATTTCATATAGTTCTGCTAAATGAAAATCAAGCATCACTTTTACTCCTCTAATTTCAAAAATATTATTATGAATTATTTGTAGGTCCATTATTAGCTAATGATTTTCTGAGGTTCCAATTTGGAACCTCAAGTTTTTTTACGCAACCTTAGCATCTTTTCTATCAGCCTGCTTTTTCGCATAAGCCATAGCTGCATCTCTTACCCATTTACCATTTTCCCATGCATCTACTCTAGCTTTTATTCTTTCGGCATTACAAGGTCCATTTCCTTTTACAACTTGCCAAAATTCATCCCAATTAATTTCACCAAAATCATAATGTTTTCTTTCCTCGTTCCATTTCAAATCAGGATCTGGCAAGGTCATGTTCAACACTTTAATTTGCATCACACACATATCTACAAACTGTTGTCTTAATTCATCATTGCTTTTGCGTTTTATTTTCCAACGCATGCTTAAATCACTGTTGGTGCTTTCACTATCTTTTGGTCCAAACATCATTAAGCTAGGCCACCACCAACGATTAATAGCATCTTGGCACATGGCTTTTTGTTCTTCAGTTCCTCTAGATAATGTGAGTAATATTTCAAACCCTTGACGTTGATGAAAGCTTTCTTCTTTACAAATTCTTACCATGGCTCTTGCATAAGGGCCATAGCTTGTTCTACAAAGCATAACTTGATTTAATATTGCAGCACCATCTACCAACCAGCCAATAGCACCCATATCTGCCCAGGTTAAAGATGGATAATTAAAGATGGAAGAATATTTTGCTTTACCTGAATGTAGTTGCTCAACCATTTCGTCTCTGCTAATACCTAAAGTTTCTGCTGCAGAGTATAAGTATAAACCATGGCCAGCTTCATCTTGAACTTTGGCTAATAAAATAGCTTTTCTTTTTAAAGATGGGGCTCTGGTAATCCAAATACCTTCGGGCAACATACCTACTATTTCACTGTGAGCATGTTGACTAATTTGTCTAATATTAGTTTGCCTGTATTTTTCAGGCATCCAATCTTTAGGTTCAATTTTTATTTCTTTATCAATTTTTGATAAGAATAGTTCTTCAAAATTCACTTCCATAATTCAATAATTGAAGCTGTAAAGTTAATTGAAATTGACAAGCTAACAAGTGTTAGGTTTTGTTGAAAAGCAAAAAAAATGGATGTCATCTGACATCCATTTTGATATAAATAAATAAAGATTATTTTATTGTAGCCGTATCTGTTGTATTTAAGGTTGCAGGAGCATCCATGTATGTAACAACATGTGTTGGTTGAGTTGGTTTAGGGTCGTTTGAATGCATTGCCGCTAAAGTTGGAGCAATTACTAAACTAACAATACTCATTAATTTGATTAAAATATTCATTGAAGGGCCAGATGTATCTTTAAATGGATCACCAACTGTATCTCCAGTTACTGAAGCTTTATGTGGTTCGGATTTTTTGTAAAACATTTCGCCATTTATTTCAACACCTTTTTCGAAAGATTTTTTTGCATTATCCCAAGCACCACCAGCATTGTTTTGGAAAATTCCCATCAACACACCACTAACAGTTGCACCAGCTAAAAATCCTCCTAAAGCTTCTGGTCCTAAAATAAACCCTACTAATAATGGAGAGATGATGGTGATGGCACCTGGTAACATCATTTTCTTTAAAGAAGCTTCAGTTGAAATAGCCACACATTTTTCATACTCTGGTTTTCCTGTTCCTTCCATAATTCCTGGAATTTCTTTAAACTGACGACGAACTTCTTCAACCATTGCCATTGCTGCTTCTCCAACAGCACGAATGGCTAAAGATGAGAAAATGAATGGAATCATTCCACCAACAAACAATGCAGCTAGCACATCAGCTTTATAGATATCAATATGATGATTATCGGGCATTGCTATACCTACAAAAGCAGCAAATAAAGCAAGTGCAGTTAAAGCAGCAGATGCAATGGCAAAACCCTTACCACTTGCTGCAGTAGTGTTTCCAACAGCATCTAGGATGTCTGTTTTTTCACGAACTTCAGGTGGCAAATCACTCATTTCTGCAATACCACCAGCATTATCAGCAATGGGCCCAAAAGCATCAATAGCTAATTGCATTGCAGTAGTTGCCATCATACCAGCAGCAGCAATAGCAACACCATATAAACCTGCACATTGATAAGAACCAAAAATTCCACCAGCTAAAACTAAAATTGGTAAAAATGTAGATTCCATACCAACTGCTAAACCACCAATAATATTTGTAGCATGACCAGTTGCAGATTGACGAATAATACTCATTACAGGTCTTTTACCCATGGCAGTATAGTACTCAGTAATGATACTCATTAAAGCACCAACTACTAACCCAACGGCAATTGCTCCAATAACTCCATTGCGTGTAAAAGTTAAACCACGTAATATCATTGTTTCTGGTAAAATATAATTTACTATAAAATAAGCAGCAATTGCAGTTAAAATCATTGAACCCCAGTTACCCATGTTCAAAGCTTTTTGAACTGCTTCTGTACTAACGCCTGCTTTATCACTAATTTTTACAAAAAATGTACCTATAATTGATAAAATAATTCCAACACCTGCAATTACCATAGGTAAAAGAATTGGAGCCAAACCACCAAATTTATCTATCGAAGTTGTTTCTTGTCCTAAAACCATAGTTGCTAAAACTGTTGCAACATAAGAGCCAAATAAATCTGCACCCATACCAGCAACATCACCAACATTATCAGCAATCGTAGCAGGATTACGAGGATCATCTTCC
>JANPAT010000494.1:0-2100 GCA_031430075.1 Chitinophagaceae bacterium
AGTAGTCTTGAAATTATTGTAATTGTTAACTACCTCTGCCAAAATAATTTTTTTAATAGTACTATCTTTAATACTTGCATAAGAATCTGCAACATTTACAGCTTCTTCTAATCCCCAATATTGTTCTAAATTATTACTAAAACTCTTCATTAAATTTTCTGCAACTGGTTTATCCATTTTTGCTAAAAAATTTTCTAACATGTTAAATGAAGCACACATTTTAATAAACTTTCTATAGTAAGCATAGTGCACTGTTTTAAATAAACTATCAGTTTTTATTTTTCCTAACCCTTCGATAATTTTTGGATAAATTCCATTAATAAAACTACTGGTATACACTTCCTCCTCTCCCATTACAGCAATAAAATACAACTCTCTTGGAGTTAAATTTTGAATTTTTGTAAATCGAATATTTTGGTTTGGCTCATCATGTAAAGCATTGATTGGTGTAATGTATGTTTCAATTGCTTTTGCTTTTAATTTATCTACAAGTGTTTCAAATGCAAAAACTTTTACACCTTGTTGTTTTAAAACTTCATAATGCTCTTGTGTATTTACTAAAAGTTTAAAATAAGCTTCATTATTATTAATTGTTCGGCGAATGGTATCAATAGAAATGTTTTTAGCTAAAACAGCGTCTAAAAAAGGAAATAAAAATCTGCCATCTTTTGCATTTGCCATTTGTACAATGGTTGATATCATTGGTTCTTGGATACTTCTTATTTTATTTCCTAATGGGGTGTTTGCTGCAGCATAATTATACAATTGCTGCGGATTTAAATATGCAAATTCCGTAATGAGCTCTTCGGCTTGTGGTAGTTCTGGATAATTTTTTAAAATTTGTAAAGTTTTATCAGGATTACGTTTACAAAGTTTGTACACTAAAATAAGTTTACTAGAATCTAAATCCTCATTATCTTGTAAAGCGAAATTTGAAATTAAAATATTGCCAATTTCTAATTCATTTTCTTCAATTATAGATGAGATACTTTTCGATGCTCTATGAAGCTGCATGGCATCTGCATAACTATTTATTAAATTTACTAAATAAACTTTACTAATATTTTTATTACTATAATCTGTAATAAACTTCTGTAACATTTCTTCAACGCCACGTAACCATTTATATTTGTCGCCTTCTATTATGCTGTTATCAGTTTCTATTAAATATTGCAGATAATCTATTTTGTTTTTTAAAACAGCTGTGGTATAAAGGTTAAAATCATTATTATCACTAGCAATAAAAACAGAATCACGTTTACAAGTTAATCCTACAATATCTCGTTGTGAAACATCAATTTTATCATGAAATATTTTTCTAATAGTTGGAATATTTGGAGAATCGAATCTCCATGCTTGAGCAAAAACATTGCAACAAAAAGATAAACTAAAAATAAATAAAACTAAAATTTTCATCATGCACTACGAAATTACATGAACAAGTGGTTAACAATAACTTAATATTAATAAACCTGATCATAGTTTAGTAAGCTTAATTTTGTATAAATTCAATTTATAATGGAGACAGAACCAAAAAAAATTCTGATTGCAGATGATGAATCGGATATTTTAGAGATCATTGGATTTAATTTAGAGAAAGAAGGTTTTACAACTTTTACTGCAAAAGATGGTAATGATGCCATTAATAAAGCCCAACAAATACAACCCGATTTAATAATTTTAGATGTAATGATGCCATTTAAAAATGGTATTGAAGTATGTACCATTTTAAGGCAGCAGCCAAAATTAAGTGAGGTGCCCATTATTTTATTAACAGCAATAAATGATGAGCAAACCCATATTAAAGGATTAGAATCGTGTGCTGATGATTATGTAAACAAACCTATAAGTCCAAAGGTTTTAGTAAGCAGAGTAAAGTCTTTATTGCGAAGAACAAATATTGTTAGCATCAATAATATTATAGAAATTGGCGACTTCATTATTGATTCTGATAAGTTTTTAGTTACCCACCAAAATAAAACCATTGTTTTAGCAAAAAAAGAATTTGAATTATTTAGATTACTAGCTTCAAAACCAGGTAGGGTTTTTTTGAGAGATGAAATATTAAATATTGTTTGGGGAAGCGAAGTTATTGTTGGC
>JANPAT010000495.1:0-4312 GCA_031430075.1 Chitinophagaceae bacterium
GTGAGGTTTACACTTTTGAAGGTGCTCCAGAAATTGCAAATATTGCTCAACAAAATTTTAATCAGCTCCATTTTAAAAATATCAAATTAACCGTAGGAAATTTTGATGATACATTAAGTTCATCTTTATCTAAAATTGAACAAGTCGATTTTGCTTTTATTGATGGTAATCATAGATATGAACCTACAATGAATTATTTCAATCAACTGCTTCTAAAATCTCATGGAAAAAGTATTTTTATTCTTGATGATATTCATTGGAGCAAAGAAATGGAACAAGCTTGGGAGGCAATAAAAAATAATCATCAAGTTACAGCAACAATTGATTTATTTTTTATTGGCATTGTATTATTTAATAAAGATTTTAAAATCAAACAACACTTTAAAGTAAAATATTAAGCTAAAATATTTATCTTGCACCCCATGGAATTTTTATTACAAAACCTCGATTTTTTAGATCACCACGTTTAATAATGTTGAATGATGAATTATGAATGTTGAATTCTCCTCATAATTGTATCATATTCCTCGTAAATTTATAATTCTTAACTCATAATTAATCATTATGCAAACGCAACAGTTAACAGATAAAACTGCTCAGTACTTATTATTAGAACAACAATTTGGTGCTCATAATTATCATCCAATTCCAGTAGTTCTAGAAAAAGGAGAAGGTGTTTTTTTATATGATGTAGATGGAAAAAGATATTACGATTTTTTAAGTGGATATTCTGCAGTTAACCAAGGGCATTGCCATCCTAGAATTATTAATAAACTCATTGAACAATCGCAAAAACTTACTTTAACTTCAAGAGCTTTTCATAGTAATTTATTAGGCGAATATGCTAAATACATTACTTCTTATTTTGGTTATGATAAAGTGCTACCCATGAACACAGGTGTTGAAGGTGGTGAAACTGCAATAAAACTAGCTCGTAGATGGGCTTACGATAAAAAAGCAGTTGAAGAAAATAAAGCTAAAATTATTTTTGCTGAAGGTAATTTTTGGGGAAGAACTTTAGCAGCAATTTCTTCATCAACCGATCCAACCAGTTATAAAGGGTTCGGTCCTTACATGTCAGGTTTTGAATTAGTCCCTTATAACGATACAATTGCATTAGAAAAAGCATTGCAAGATAAAAATGTTGCAGCTTTTATGGTTGAACCTATTCAAGGTGAAGCTGGTGTAGTAATACCTGATGAAGGTTATTTGAAAAAAGTTAGAAACTTGTGTACTGAGTATAATGTGCTTTTTATTGCAGATGAAATTCAAACTGGTTTATGCAGAACTGGTAAAATGTTAGCATGCGATCATGAAAATGTTCGACCAGATATTTTAATTCTGGGCAAAGCTTTAAGTGGTGGTGTATTGCCAGTAAGTGCAGTGTTGTGTGATAATGAAATTATGATGAACATAAAGCCAGGTGAACATGGCAGTACTTATGGGGGGAACCCTTTAGCTTGTGCTGTTGCAATGGAAGCTTTGCAAGTTTTGAAAGATGAAAATATGGCTGAGAATGCAACAATAATGGGCGAATATTTGAGAGAGCAATTAGCCCAATTACAGTCACCTTTGATTTCTTTAATTAGAGGAAAAGGGTTATTAAATGCAATTGTTATTACTCATGCAAACAAAGATGCTGCTTGGGAAATTTGTTTAGAACTAAAAGAAAATGGGTTACTAGCAAAACCAACTCATGGAGATAAGATTCGTTTTGCACCTCCATTAACCATAACAAAGCAACAAATTGATGAATGTGTTGCTATAATTAGCAAATCACTTCAATCTTTTAATTAAAATCGTAAATCTTTACACTTAATTTAGCTTCGCTAAAACCTTAATTTTGTACCCAAATTGTAACTATGCAAATAGAAGCTGGTGAACTCTTAAAAAATATCAACAATCCAGATGATTTAAAAAAAATCAGTCGTGAAGAATTGCATCAAGTATGTGATGAGCTAAGACAATATATTATTGATATTGTAAGTGTTCATGGTGGTCATTTTGCTGCAAGTTTAGGAGTTGTTGAATTATCAGTTGCATTGCATTACGTTTACAATACACCTTACGATCAATTGGTTTGGGATGTGGGTCATCAAGCATATGGACATAAAATTCTTACTGGTCGTAGAGATAATTTTATCACCAACAGAAAATATAAAGGCTTAAGTGGTTTTCCTAAAAGAAGCGAAAGTGAGTATGATACATTTGGTGTGGGTCATTCTTCAACATCTATCTCTGCAGCATTGGGGATGTCGGTTGCAGCAAAATATAAAAAAGAAAATAGAAAAAGTGTTGCCATTATTGGTGATGGAAGTATGACAGCAGGAATGGCATTTGAAGCTATGAATCATGCAGGTATTGCTGATAGTGATTTATTGGTGATATTGAATGATAATTGCATGAGCATTGATCCAAATGTGGGTGCTTTAAAAGAATACTTAACCGATATTACAACTTCTCCAACTTACAATAAAATGCGAGATGAAATTTGGAACCTAATGGGGAAACTGCCTGTGGGAAAAAACTTTAGTAGAAACATGGCAAGTAAGTTAGAAGCTAGTGTTAAAGGCGTTGTAAGTCAAAGCAGCAATTTGTTTGAAGCATTGAAGTTTAGATATTTTGGCCCAATTGATGGTCATAATATTACTAATCTTGTAGATACATTAAACGATTTAAAAAATATTCCTGGTCCTAAATTATTGCACATTGTTACTGTAAAAGGTAAAGGCTATTCTTTAGCAGAAAAAGATCAAACCAAATGGCATGCACCAGGATTGTTTGATAAAGTAACTGGCGAAATCATCAAGAAAAAAAATGATGTGCCTCTACCTATGAAATATCAAGATGTTTTTGGCTACACCATCATTGAATTAGCAAAAGCCAACGAAGCTATAATGGCTGTAACACCAGCAATGCCTAGTGGTTCATCATTAAAATATATGATGGAGCAAATGCCAGATAGAGCTTTTGATGTGGGCATTTGTGAACAACATGCTGCTACTTTAAGTGCAGGTATGGCAACACAAGGTATTAGGGCTTTTTGCAATATTTATTCATCGTTCATGCAACGTGCTTATGATCAAGTTGTGCATGATATTGCTATTCAAAAACTACCTGTAGTGTTGTGTTTAGATAGGGCAGGATTAGTGGGAGAAGATGGCCCAACACATCATGGATGTTACGATATTCCATATTTCCGATGCATTCCTAACATGATTGTATCAGCACCAATGAATGAAAAAGAATTGAGAAACTTGATGTACACTGCTCAATTAGAATCTACAAAAAATCCATTTGTCATTCGTTATCCAAGAGGTGAAGGTGTGATGGCAGATTTACAAAAAGATTCCATGGCTGAAAAATATCCTTTCGAAGAAATACAAATTGGTAAAGGGAGAAAACTGAAAGATGGTAGAGATATTGCCATTCTTTCATTTGGTCACCCAGGAAATTTTGCTCAAGCTGCAATAAGAGAATTAAGAACTGATGGCATAGATCCTGCACATTACGATATGCGTTTTGTAAAACCAATTGATGAAGAGTTATTGCATGAAGTTTTTTCAAACTATACTAAAATTGTAACCATTGAAGATGGAACTATAATTGGTGGTTTTGGAAGTGCTATTATAGAATTTATGGCTCAACACAATTATACTGCACAAATTAAAATGTTAGGTATTCCTGATAGATTGGTTGAACATGGTAGTTTAAAAGAATTGTATAGAGAATGTAATTACGATGCACAAGCCATAGTTGAAACTGTAAGAGAAATGATGAGTGATAAAGTGAAAGTGAGTACAGCAATTGCAGGTTAATTAAAATCAATTTTAATCATGGATTTGGCAATAATTGAAAATAAAATTTATGAAATAAGAGGGCAGAAAGTAATGCTTGATTTTGATTTAGCAGTATTGTACGAAACTGAAACTAAGTATTTAAAGAGAGCTGTAAAGCAAAATATAAAAAAGTTTCCTGCTGATTTTATGTTTGAAATTACCAAAGTTGAGTTTGAAAGTTTGAGGTGCAGTTTTAGCACCTCAAAACGAGGAGTTGTGTGCAAGGCTATTTGACAGCTCTCTAAAATTCATATGACAGCTATTTTGACCATTTCTATGAAACTAAAAGCCTTTTACAGCTTGAAAAACTCAAAAATTTTTTATAGGCACTAACTCTAACGAGTTATTTATATATAGCGTCATATGACAACTATCGAAAAAATCTTACAAACTAAAGGACCATTAATGTCTAGCAAACTAGTTTCTTTAGTTGAAAAGCAAGAAAAAATTGGAAATAATACTGCAAGTCAAAA
>JANPAT010000496.1:0-1647 GCA_031430075.1 Chitinophagaceae bacterium
TCCTCCACTAACAATTAAATCTTCATCAGGAAAAATATTTGGATTATCAGTAACTGAATTTACTTCAGTCATAAAAACATCTTTTGCATAATTAAAAGTATCAAGGCTTGCACCATGAACTTGAGGAATACAGCGAAAAGAATAGGGGTCTTGTACTTGCTTATTTTTTCTATTTGAAATTTCACTTTCACTCAAATATTTCAAAACAATTTTAGCAGTTTCAATTTGTCCTTTATGTGCACGAATTTCATGAATTTTAGGATGAAATGGCTCAAGGTTTCCATCAAAACCATCAAAACTTATGGCAGCAATAATGTTGGCCCATTGTAATAATTTTTGAGCTTTTAATAAACAATACACGCCATAAGCACTCATAAATTGCGTTCCATTTATTAATGCTAGGCCTTCTTTGCTTTGTAAAGCAATGGGTTTCATTTGTAAAGATTCAAGCACATCATTTGTGGCTTTTTCTTCTCCTTTAAAATACACTTTTCCTAAACCAATTAAGGGCAAACTTAAATGACTTAAAGGTGCTAAGTCTCCCGATGCTCCCAGTGAACCTTGAGTATAAACAATAGGTAAAATATTTAAGTTGTATAAATCAAGAAGTCTGTTTACTGTAGATTCTTGAACAGCACTATTGCCATAACTTAAAGATTTAACTTTAAGTAATAACATTAATTTAATAATTTCATGTGGTACTCTATCACCCATACCACAAGCATGAGACATGAGTAAATTATATTGAATTTGCTCTGTTTGTGAAACGTCTATGGTTATGTTTTGTAAATACCCAAAACCTGTATTGATGCCATAGTAAGGTTTATTTGACGATGATATTTTTCGGTTGAGATAATTTCTACATCGAATAATCTTTTCTTTTGCTTCTTCAGAAATAGAAATGGTTGTATTCTTTTGTAAAGATTGATGCAATGCATCAAATGATAAATGATGTGTTCCTATTTCTATTTTAGTTCCAGTCATTAGCAGTTAATTGTTATACAAAATAACGAGATTGAAACCATATGTTATATTTTTTCAATTCTAACTTTGATAAGTAAATAAAATGTCATTAATTTGCAGCCCAATTAAAAGTGTTTCTACACAAAAATTGTAAAGGGTTCGGTAGCTCAGCTGGATAGAGCAACTGCCTTCTAAGCAGTAGGTCATTGGTTCGAATCCAATCCGGACCACTTAAAAGCTTGATAATAAATGCATTACGTTGATTTTCAAGCTTTTTTTGTTTTTCAAAAAAGCAGAAAACAGCAGATTTCAGCAGTGTTTTGGTGTAGTTTCGGAGACAGGATTTGCCCCAAAATATCAATTGCTGCTATCTGCTTCATTTAGCGTTTCCGTCACTACATCTATAGATTTATTTTTAACCATTTAAATACATCAGTGACCAAGCCCAACTCTTGTCTTTTCCATAAAAAGCAATGGGTGAGGCCTTATAAGAAATTGGTAAATTCTCTTCATCCCAAGTTTTACCAAAATCTTCACTCCTGAAAAAACGAATTTTTTGAGAAAGTTTATCTTCCTCAACAGCAAATACAGATATGCTTGATTCAAAAATATGTGCCTTGATAACAGACAATCCTTTTGTAGGGAATGTAATTGTAAGATACTCCACTTTTTCTTTCAGATATA
>JANPAT010000497.1:0-1638 GCA_031430075.1 Chitinophagaceae bacterium
CTTTTGGAAAGCAACTTCCTCCATAACCAATTCCAGAAAATAAAAATCTTTTTCCAATTCTATCATCACTACCTATACCTAAACGAACCATATCAACATTTGCACCCATTCTTTCACAGAGTTGTGCAATTTCATTCATGAATGAAATTTTTGTTGCTAAGAAAGAGTTGGCAGCATATTTAGTAAGCTCCGCACTTTTCTCATCCATAAAAATTATTGGATTACCTTGTCTAACAAATGGTGCATATAATTCACCCATTATTTTTTTTGCCTTTTCTGTGGTTGCTCCAATTACCACTCTATCGGGTTTCTTAAAATCTTCTACAGCTACTCCTTCTCTTAAGAATTCAGGATTACTTACTACTTCAAAAGCACCATCATCACCCGATTGTAAAGTATTATTTGATGCTTCAATAATGGTGGATCTAACTTTTTCTGCTGTTCCAACCGGTACTGTACTTTTATCAACTATTACTTTAAAGTCATCTTTAGTTAAGAGTGCTCCTAAATCTTTTGCAACTCCTAAAACATATTTTAAATCGGCATGTCCATTTTCTCCTGGAGGTGTAGGTAGTGCCAGAAAAATTATTTTAGCATCTTTAATACCTTCTTTTAAATCAGTAGTAAAATGTAATCTTCCTTCTTTAATATTTCTTAGAAATATTTTTTCTAAACCAGGTTCGTAAATGGTGATTTCTCCATTTGATAATTTATTTACCTTATTAATATCAATATCAACACAGGTAACATTATTTCCTGTTTCAGCTAAACATGTTCCCGATACTAAACCAACATAGCCTGTGCCAACAACTGCAATCTTCATATTTATCTTTAATTAATTGTTTATGAATTGTAATACTTCCGAAACAATATATTCTAATTGTTCTGTTTCTAATTCTGTATGAATGGGTAATGAAATAACTTTTGTTGTTAATTCATCTGTAATATCTAATGTTACAGGTTGTAAGCCTAGTTGGTTAAACATTTTTTGTTTATGCCCAGGAACAGGATAATAAATCATTGATGGAATTTTTTTATCGGCAAGATATTTTTGCAATTCATCTCTATCAACATGGGTTAATTGTAAGGTGTATTGATGATAAACATGATTTGAATAACTAGCTACAAATGGGGTTTTTATTTTTGGATGATTTTGAAAAGCATTGTTGTAGAATGCTGCTGCTTTTTGTCTTGCATTATTATACTCATCTAAATGTTTTAGTTTGATGTCTAAAATTGCAGCTTGTATAGAATCTAATCTACTATTGCATCCAACAATTTCATGGTAATATCTTGTTTGCTGACCATGATTGGCAATCATTTTAAGTTTGATTGCTAAGTCATCATCATTTGTAAAAATTGCACCACCATCGCCATAAGCACCTAAATTTTTACTTGGATAAAATGAAGTACAACCAATATGTCCAATAGAGCCTGTTTTCTTTTTTGTACCATCACTAAAAGTATAGGTACAACCAATAGCTTGTGCATTATCTTCTATAACAAATAAATTATGCTTTTTAGCAATTTGCATAATTTCTTCCATTGGAGCTGCATGGCCATATAAATGAACAGGAACAATTGCTTTAGTTTTTGGTGTAATCAGTTTTTTAATCGATTCTGGGTCTATACAAAAAG
>JANPAT010000498.1:0-2405 GCA_031430075.1 Chitinophagaceae bacterium
TATCTCTTTTTAAAGTTTCTGTTATTTCTGTTTGCAGGGTTATTACTTCTGCTATCATTATTTCTTCCTCTGCTATCAGTTCTTCCTCCAAAATTTTGTTGACGCCCACCTCTATCATTATTACTTCTTCTTCCATAATCACTTCTTTCTGGTGTTGGATTATGTTTGATATATGGTGTTGCACTAAATTCTAATTCGCCACCTGTAATACTATCCAATTCGCTTCTAATAGCATCGTCATGTACTAATTCTTTATGCCAATTGCTATAGCTTAATTTCATATAATAAGCAATGGCATTGGCAAAACCAGCTTTCTTTTCCTCATCTTTTTCTTTTAAAGCTTTATCAATAATCACCTCTAAGTTTTTGCCCAAGTGTGAATATTTTGGATAGCGTTTAGGATAACCCATTGGTTGCGATTTGGCTTTGTAAGTTTCTTTTTCTGGAATAGGATAGGGGCTATCTACATCTAATTTAAAACCACTAATAAAAAATAAATGATCCCAAAGCATATGTCTGAAATCCTCAACATTTTTTAAATGCGGATTCAATAAACCCATAAACTCTATAATTATTTTTGCTTGTTGATTTCGTTTTTCTTTGTCTTCAATGGTTAAAACAAACTCTACCATTCTTTGAATATGGCGACCATATTCTCTCATACTTAAATAATTTCTTGATGTATTGTACTCCATGTATAAATCTAATAAGCCACAAATATAATATTATTTATACTTATGGCTTATTATGGGGAAAAGCTTTAAGAATTATCTTAAAAATAATAATTCTCTATATTTTGGAAGAGTCCAATATTCATCACCAATTAAGTGTTCTAATTTGTCAATATTGTACCTAATTTCATCAAAGTAAACATGCTTAACATCATCACAATAAGCAATTGCTTTCTGTCTGTTATCTTCAATATTATTTGCCTTTTTTCTTGATTCCACCAAGCCTGCACATTTAGAATAAACTGTTTGAATATGGTTATTGATTTTTTCAATAAGATCTAATTGACTTTTACAAGCAGCTTCGTTAAAACCTAAATTCTTTAGGCCATTTACATTTTCAATTAATTTGTTTTGATATAAAATAGCTGATGGAAGAATGTGGTTTAAGGCTAAATCGCCCATTACCCTAGCTTCAATTTGTACTTTTTTAATGTATTTTTCTAACTCAATTTCATGTCTTGCTTCTAGTTCAAGATGTGTGTAAACATTATTGTTTGCATAAAGTTTTTTAGCTTTATCTGATACCATTGCATCTAAAGCAAGTGGTGTAGTGGGTATATTAGGTAATCCTCTTTTTTCGGCTTCTTTATGCCAAGCTTCGCTGTAGCCATCACCTTCAAATAAAACAGATTTGCACTCAACAATATATTTTTGTAAAATTTGAATAATTGCTATTTCTTTCTTTTCGCCTTTACTTATTAAAGTATCAACATCTGATTTAAAAGTTCTTAAAGTATCAGCCATAGCTGCATTTAAAACTGTCATTGGTGTTGAGCAATTTGCCGAAGAACCAACAGCTCTAAATTCAAATTTGTTACCTGTAAATGCAAAAGGTGATGTTCTATTTCTATCAGTATTATCTATCATCAACTCAGGAATGCTTCTATGAATATCTAACTTTAATATGGCTTCATCTTGCTCATCGAATTTGTCTCCAACTCTATTTTCAATATCATTTAAAACTTTGGTTAAATATTTGCCAACAAAAACAGAAATAATAGCTGGTGGTGCTTCGTTTGCACCAAGTCTGTGATCATTGCCAGCACTTGCTATAGAGGATCTGATTAATTCTGCATAATCGTGGACAGATTTAATGGCATTAACAAAAAATGTTAAGAACATTAAATTGGTTTTAGGTGTTTTTCCTGGGCTTAATAAATTTACTCCTGTATCTGTTGCTAAACTCCAATTATTATGTTTACCACTACCATTAATGTTTGCAAATGGTTTTTCGTGCAAAAGCACTTTTAACTTATGCCTACGAGAAACCCTATCCATGATATCCATTAATAAAGCATTATGATCTACTGCAATGCTAACATCTTCGAAAATTGGTGCACACTCAAATTGTGCAGGTGCTACTTCATTATGTCTGGTTCTTAAAGGAATTCCTAGTTTGTAACATTCATATTCAAAATCACGCATAAAAGCATAACAACGCTCAGGAATTGAACCAAAATAATGATCTTCTAATTGTTGCCCTTTAGCTGGCGATGCTCCAAAAACAGTTCTGCCACATTGTACAATGTCAGGACGAGCATTGGCTAAAGCTTCATCTATTAAAAAATATTCTTGCTCCCAGCCTAAAGTTGCAGTTACTTTATTTACATTTTTATCGAAATAATTACAAACATCTACTGCTGCTGAGTTCAAAGACTCTAATGCTTTTAAAAG
>JANPAT010000499.1:0-3189 GCA_031430075.1 Chitinophagaceae bacterium
TAAGGTTTCAATGCAGTTGCACCCGCAGTTGGCAGCGATGGTGAACGGCCCGGCGCTGAAGGCTCACGAGGCGTTTTGCGCGCCGTTCTTGGTGCGGCATTGCGTGGCTGTGTGGCGCGGCCAGAAAGATTAAGCCTGTGCACTTTTCCAATCACCGCATTGCGCGTGACCCCCAAGGCCAAACGCGCGGCAATCTGGCTGGCGCTCAGGCCATCGGCCCAAAGCTTTTTCAAAAGCTCGACCCGCTCTTCGGTCCATGGAGCCTTTTCGGCTGCTGCTGCTAATTCGCTCATTTTTGAATCCCCTTTGCCTCGCAGGTTGCACTACAACCCGCGCCAAAACTCTGACGCATACTTGAAATTTTCACTACATTTCGTAGCTCGTTAACTCTTGACTACTATGGGCAGCGCTAAACTTTCAAGAATCGCCTCAAAGTTATGCCCATATTTTACGCCGCCAACGCCCCAGATTCATGGTTAACAAAGACTTAACAGTGCTTTGAATCAAGGAACCATGCGGTGTTTTGACTCAGCTGTGGATTGAGCCGTGGGACGCACAAAACTTCTTGCCTATTGCCAAACAGTCACAGGCCAGAATAAGGGTAGTGGGTCAATTTGAAATTCTAGTATCGGCCATATCACTGTCATTGTTTTGAGCGCTCTCCCCTCAATAGCAGACGAGTAGTTCCACGAGGCAGGTGGCAGCTTAGGGCCAGGAGCGGATATCGGGGTGCCAAACTTTACGATCGACAAAGTGATCGAATGCGTCTAAAGAAACTCTACAAAGAACTCATCAGGATGGAACTAAATTGGCCAAACCTCAAATTATTGATCTCTTTTGTGGGTGTGGTGGATTTAGTTTGGGAGCCCACTTAGCTGGGTTTAAAACGGCACTTGCGATTGATATAGATCCGATCTTGTCATCAGCATTTGCGAAAAACTTCCCGAAAACCAAGTTGATTCACGAAGATTTGAGCACTTTAAATCTAGCTGCGAGAATTATTCCCGAGAATGTCGTTGGCATTATCGGAGGGCCTCCATGTCAAGGTTTCAGCGTGATGGGACGAAGAGAAAAGAACGATCCTCGTAACAAATTGGTTTCACATTTTTTTCGTCATGTGATGGAAGTTGAGCCAGCATTTTTCGTCATGGAAAACGTACCAGGTATTCTGTCTGGCGACGCCTACAAGACGTTGCAAAAAGCACTTACACTACTCGGCAACCGATATGAGATCGTGGGGCCAATAAAGGTAAACGCTGCTGATTTTGGTGCCGCGACTCTTCGGACTAGAGTTCTAATTTTGGGCTTTGACCCAAAAAAAATGCGCCCAATTAAATTGGAAGAAATAGATGCTGCCAAAAACCGTATGCGCTCAAACGTAAAAGACGCAATCTTCGATTTACCTAGTCCAAAAGACTTGCGGGACGATAAAAAGGAATTTGATTGGATCGATTACAGCCCCGCCAACGGGATGTACTCAATTAAAGCTGCAAAACTACCTCCCGCAGGGCTTGGATACCCGGCGGCCATCAAGCAGCTGAAAAACGGAAAAATCTCAGGGTTTCTTCCCACTACTCACTCTGAACTGGTGGAAAAAAGGTATGTTGCGCTCAAACCGGGAGCAACCGATCCCGTGAGCCGTGCTTCTCGACTTGAATGGTCGGAATTATGTAGCACTCTAAGAGCTGGCACCGGTAGCGATAAGGGTTCCTATCAATCGGTGCGGCCAATACATCCAGTGGAATCTCGGGTCATCACTGTGCGGGAAGCAGCTAGGTTGCAGGGCTTTCCTGACTGGTTCGTTTTCCACCCCACGAAGTGGCACAGTTTCCGAATGATCGGGAACAGCGTGTCTCCATATCTATCGGAGGCTATTATGTGCTTGATCGCGTCCAATATAAAAAGAGCAAAGAAGGTTGGGGCTTTTGTTTAGTATATTTTAGTTCAGTTTTCTAAAACGGCAAAGTTTGGTAGGTATCTATATAGGCGTTCAAATTGGCTGGCATCTTTTTTCGGTATCGCGCCGCAGTCAATTGTTTTTCCAGTGTGAAGCGGGAGCTGCTTCTCCAGTGCCTTGATTTCTCTCAATGTTAATTTGGGTACTTCAATTTCAATTCGATTTCCCTTTATTGGTAGAAAATTAAGGCTTTCAAATTCGCATTTGACAAATTTATTTTCGTCTTCTCTCGAAACAAACACCCCGCAAACTGTGAACATTTTGGCGTTGTCGCTATAGCGGATAGAACATACTTCGCGATATTCCATTATTTTTTGTTCGTCCGAACCTAAATTTCGAATTGCCAGCTGGCTTTCAATTTCGTTTAACATCATCACACGGCCGAGTTCACCGAACTTCCAACCACGCAGGTCCAGTTCATCAGTTTCTGTTGGAACTCGATCTCGTCCGAATGTCGAAGTAAAAAGCTTAACTGGGTCTTGAGCCGTTGGCTTTTGGTCCGTTTGCTTTGCCAAACCGATTTCACGGGCTTCAAAACACTGAAAACTAAACGTCAACATTGAACCCGATTTTGCCCGCGCTGTTATGGTCGACACATCCAGTAACATATCTACTGTTAGAGGATCGTCATAGTCGAGCCAAATTATATGCGGTTTATCCCAAGCGAATTTCGGCAGAGCTTTCGACGAAGGATCACCAACAATAGTTATGTTATTAAATGGCTTATTGCTCTCGACTCTCGGCAAAGCATGATTTGCTCGTTCCATTGAAATCATATGTTTTATGCCTAGTGATCTATGAAACATGATGAAGTCACTAAATTCTATTCCTCCAAATCCAACGTATGTGTAGTTTGAAAGTTTATCGAAGTTGGAAGCTTGTCGAAAAACATCACATAACATGCGACGTTCAGTGTGCTTAGCTGGTCTCAATGCATAATTTATTTGCTGAAAGCTGGGAGCCATTTCAAACTTTAGACCGTGCTAATATTAAGTCAAAAGTCTTCTCACCAACAGCACTCGCGGATGACAACCCCAGTGCGTTTTTGAGGATTTCAACACTTTTTGTTGGTCTGGAATATTGAATTTTTACAAGCTTGGGAGACTTCGCAACCATGTCTTTATTGGGTGACTTAAAAGATGCACTTTTTTCAAGAGTTTGCAGCGCTACTTGCTGTGCCTTCTCAACCACAACTAACATAGGACTGTGTGCTTGTCCGTGTTCATCAATAT
>JANPAT010000500.1:0-1951 GCA_031430075.1 Chitinophagaceae bacterium
TTTATTCAAAGAATTTCCTTTTGCATCAACTAATAATGAATTAGAGTAAACTGCATCATAATTTCCAATTTCATTCATTAAAATTTCTATTTTATTTAATTCCCAAATATCATCCTGATCAGAAATAGCAATGAAATCACCCTTAGATTCTTGTATTGCTTTTTCAAAAGTTTTTGTAACGCCACTATTTATTTCATTTTGAAAAAGCTTAATATTTGAAAAGTTTGCTTGATATTTTTTTATTATTGAAATGGTTTCATCTTTTGAACAATCATCAACAATAACTAGTTCAATATTGGGGTAAGTTTGATTCAAAATTGAATCCAATTGTTCTTTTATAAACCGTTCACCATTATAACTTGCCATTGCAATAGAAACAAGTGGTAAATTATTTGAAGTCATATTTTTGCTTTCTAATTAAGAAAATTGTTTTGCAAGATTAGTATATTAATGCAAAACTCCTTGTGTATATTATATTTGATGTTTACTTTGTTTTATGAAAATTTTATTTCAGTACTTAAAGCCAAGCAAATGGCTTGTTTTTTTATCATTATTTCTTGCAGCTGTTAATCAGGTTTTTTCTTTATTCGACCCCATGATATTTGGTAAAGTAATAGACAAGTTTGCCACACACCCTGCTTATTTTGATGTTGCTAAAACTTTACCTCGAAACGAGCATCAATTCTTCTTTGGAAATGAAACTTACAATGGATTATTGTTTTATTTGGTTTTATTAGTGGGTACAGCAATGGTAAGTAGAATTGCAAAAGCTTTTCAAGATTATTTTGTAAATGTTGTAGTACAAAAATTTGGAGCAAAAATTTTTACTGATGGTTTGCAACATTCCATGAAATTGCCTTATCAGGAATTTGAAGATCAAAGAAGTGGCGAAACTTTATCTATCTTAACAAAAGTACGAGCAGATACCGAAAAATTTATTGGATTATTTATTAATGTTCTTTTTGCCATAATAGTAAGTGTTGTTTTTGTTTCCATTTTTGCTTCAAACAAACACTGGAGCATTTTGCCTGTATATTTTGGTGGAGCTATTTTTATAGGCATTGTTACTAATTTGCTAAGTAAAAAAGTAAAAGTAATTCAGAAGAAAATAGTAGAAGAAACTACAGCTTTAGCTGGAACTACTACTGAAAGTTTAAGAAATATTGAATTAGTAAAAAGTTTAGGATTAACTACACAAGAAGTAGAACGATTAAATAAAAATACTTATAAAATTTTAGGGCTAGAGTTGAGAAAAGTAAAAAGTATTCGTGCCTTAAGTTTTATTCAAGGTACTATGGTGAATTTTTTACGACAAATAATCACTTTTACTTTATTATGGTTAATTTTTAAAAATGTTCTTTCAGTTGGTCAGTTAATTTCACTTCAATTTTATAGCTTCTTTATTTTTGGTCCGCTACAAGAAATTGGTAATATTATTTTAAGCTACCGAGAGGCAGAAGCATCTTTAAATAATTTTCAAAACTTAATGAATAAAAAAGTGGAGCCCAAACCAGAAAATCCAAAACATATTGGAGCAATTGAACATTTGCAATATATAAATGTTGGTTTCAAGCATCAAACAGCTCAATTTAAGGCATTGGATGATATTAGTTTTTCAGTAAGTTTAGGTGAAACTATTGCTTTTGTTGGCCCAAGTGGAAGTGGCAAAAGTACTTTAGTAAAATTGTTAGTGGGTTTGTATAGGCCACAAGAAGGTAAAATTGTTTATAATTATGTTGATGGCAGTTTGATGGATTTTGACGAATTAAGAACTCAAATTGGATTTGTAACTCAGGATACCAATCTTTTTGCTGGAACTATAAAAGAAAACTTACTTTTTGTAAATCCAACAGCAACTGATGAAGATTTAAAAGAAGCTTTAAGAAAAGCCAGTTGTGATAATTTATTAGCCAGAGCAGAAAATGGTATTTTAACCATGATTGGTGAAGGT
>JANPAT010000501.1:0-1619 GCA_031430075.1 Chitinophagaceae bacterium
GCAGAGGCAATTAATGAAATATTTTTTGAAGTTTTAATAGCTCCAGGGTTTGATGAAAAGGCATTTCAGATCCTCAGGAATAAAAAAAACAGGATCTTGCTTCAATCAAAAAAGAATGCAACAACTACTCATACTTTCAAACATGTATTGTCAGGAACACTTCGGCAGGATAAAGATGCTGGCAATTATGAAAAGCGATCCCGACCTTAAAGAACTGGCAGCTGTTGTGTTCACTACTTCGTCGAATCCAAGTGATATAAATTATTGCAGGCAATTCAATGTACAGTTATTTACCAAACCATTCAATATTACGATGTTGAAGGATGTTGCGGTACAGATAATTTCGTATTGCAGGAGTTAGATGCTGAACGTACGCCGTTGTTGTGTCTTTTGACCAACAACATGATTTGTTTCTTTAATACATCTTCTCTGATTGTTGGAATCAGAATGCTACTAGAGAGCACATATTATAATTTTTCGATGTTGGTGAAGAACACACAACATCGGCTAAGATTGAAGCGAAGACCAACATGGGCGAAAAAAAATATTATCGTAAGGCTTAGCAGAAAAGAATTCAATTTTCATGCAATGAAGTTCTGTAAAATTTTATTAGAAAATGAATATTAAAATTTGATTTGTTGAAAGTAGATATTTATCAGTTTTTTTCTAACCGTTGGTGAAACACAAATCTCTAGAAAAGCTTTTATTATTGAATAGCCCTAACTCTGCTTAAAGTTTCTACAGAAATACCCAAATAACTAGCTATATATTTTAAAGGGCAACTTTGTAAAATATGAGGATAATGTTTTAAAAAGAATTTATACTTTTCACTAGCACTTTGTTTTCTTAAGTTGTAAAGTTCTACTTCTAAAAAATATAAATATTGTTCTGTAATTATTCTTCCTAATACATTTATTTCTAAATGTTGTTTATATAAATTTTGTAAATCGTTATAATGTAAACAACAAAGTTGTGTTGGGGTTACTGTTTTAATAAATTCTGTACCTGGCTTTCTACCATAAAAACTGAATATAGATGTGATAAATGAACCTTCGGGTAAAAATTTTGTTGTTACTTCTTCATCATTTTTAACATAATAACTTCTAACTAACCCACTTGCTATTAAGCAAGCAAAATTAGCAGTTGTACCTGCCTTTAAAATAAATTCTTCTGCTTCAAATTCTTTAATGTATATGTGTGCTGCCAAAGCATTTTTGCTGGCATCACTCATTTTATATACACTATCAATATAATTAAGAAAGATTTCTAGCATAACACAAAATTAGTTAATTGCTTAAACTAATAATTGACAAATGTCAATTATTGTAAATATTAAACTAGTCTAAAATTGCACTTAAAAAATAGTTATGCAAAAAATAATTATTGTTGGTGCAGCTTCTGGTATGAGTAAATCATTGGCATTATTTTATGCAAAAAAAAATATAGTTGCCGTAGCCGATAAAAATATATCAGCATTACAATACACATTTTCTGATAAAATAGCCAATGATTTAATTTGTGAAATTGATATTTATGAAATTGGCAATGCTAGAAAATTATTTTTTGAATTAGTGAATAAAATGGGTGGTTTAGATATTTTAATTTACTCAGCTGGTATT
>JANPAT010000502.1:0-2604 GCA_031430075.1 Chitinophagaceae bacterium
GATAAAAAACCAAAAGCATCTATGTTCGAAAATAAATACAAATACAAGGAAATGTTGGTTGAAAAAAATATTTCGTTTTATAGTTATTGCGAACATCATTTTGTACCTATTAATGGAGTTGCACATATAGCTTATATAAACAATGGACAAAATATTGGATTGAGTAAATTAAATAGAATTGTTGAATATTTTGCTAAACGACCACAAGTTCAAGAAAGGTTAACTATGCAAATTGGAAAAGAATTAGAAAATGTTTTGGGCACTGCAGATGTTGCCGTTTATATTGATGCAAAACATTTTTGCATTGCCAGTAGGGGTGTTAAAGATGATAAAAGTACAACTGTTACAACCTTTTATGGTGGAGCTTTTCAGCAACCTGATAAAAAAGAAGAATTCTTAAAATATGTAGAAATAAATATGGACAAGTAGTTTATTGAATAATAATAGCTGTAATCACCGTTTCGCCAAACTCTTCATTAATTCTTTGTTTGATTAAATCTTTTTGAAAGTGTAATTCGTTTTTTAAAGCACCAACATGTGTTGTAATAAATAATTTTTGGTTGATTATTTGAATTTTATGTGTGTATTTGGCAACAGTTTTTCCCATAATTTTTTCCCATACTTCTTCAATAGCAGCAGCTCTAAGTCCATTTTTTAACCTACTTTTTTTTACAAGTTGTTGAAGTGCTTCACCTATTGTTATCATTGCCATTTTAATTTATACTTTTTACTATTCTACTGTAACACTTTTTGCCAAATTTCTTGGCATATCTACATTACAGCCTTTTTTTACACCAACATAATAACTTAATAATTGTAATGGAATTACACTTAAAATTGGAGCTAAAATTTCATCAGATTCTGGAACAAACATGGTATCGTTTGAAAGTTCTGGAATAATTTTATCTCCTTCAGTTGCAACAGAAATAACTATGCCTTTTCTTGCTTTAATTTCTTGAACATTACTAACAATTTTTTCGTAATAGCTATCTTTTGTAGCAACAAAAACAACTGGTAGTACTTCAGTTACTAAAGCAATAGGACCATGTTTCATTTCTGCAGCAGGGTAACCCTCTGCATGTATATAACTGATTTCTTTAAGTTTTAATGCACCTTCTAATGCAATTGGAAAATTATAGCCTCTGCCTAAAAATAATGCATTAGTTGCTCCCATATATTTTTCTGCAATTGATTGAATGTGTGTTGTATCTTTTAAAATTTCATTCACCTTTTCTGGAATAGCTTCTAATTCTTTTATGAGATGAATAAATCTTTCATTTGTAATTGTACCTTTTGCTTGTGCAATTCTTAAAGCCATCATGGTTAAAACAGCTAGTTGACCAGTAAATGCTTTAGTACTAGCAACACCAATTTCAGGGCCAGCATGTGTATAAGCACCAGCATGACTAATTCTTGCAATACTACTTCCTACAGCATTTACAACACCAAAAATAAATGCCCCTTTTTCCTTAGCACTTTCTAATGCTACTAAAGTATCAGCAGTTTCTCCACTTTGAGAAATTGCAATAATTACATCGCCTTTTTCAATCACAGGATTTCTATATCTAAACTCACTTGCATATTCAACTTCAACATTTATTCTGCATAGCTCTTCAAAAATATATTCAGCCACCAAACCTGCATGCCAACTGGTTCCACAAGCAACTATTACAATACGTTTTGCAGCAGTTAATTTTTCTAAATTATTATCTATACCACTCATTCTAATCTCATTAATCTGTGGTAAAAGTCTTCCTCTTAAACAATCAAAAATGGTATTGGGTTGTTCATGAATTTCTTTTAACATGAAATGATCGTAACCACCTTTTTCAATTGCAGCCAATTCCATATCAAGTTTAGTAATGAAAGGTGTTTGTTTTTCATTACCTAAGTTTTTTAAAATTAATTCATCTGCTTTAACAATAGCAATTTCATAATCATTTACATACACTACTTCTTTGGTGTATTCAATAATAGGAGTGGCATCACTTGCTAAAAAATGCTCACCTTTTCCGATACCAATTACAAGTGGAGAACCTTTTCTTGCTGCAATAATTGTTGTAGGATCATTTTTATCCATCAATAAAATACAATATGCCCCAACAACTCTTTTTAATGCAATTCTTAATGCTTCTTCAAGCGAACATTTTGCATTTTGCTTAATATCTTGAATAAAATTTAAGAGAACTTCAGTGTCTGTATCACTTGTAAATGTGAAGCCATTATTGGTTAATTCTTGTTTTATTGAAGCGTAGTTTTCAATGATTCCATTATGTATTAAAGTTAAATTTCCATCATTGCTTACATGTGGGTGAGCATTTCTATCATTAGGTTCTCCATGAGTTGCCCAACGAGTATGACCAATTCCTATGTTTGCTTGTAATTCTTTGCCTAAAATACTTTCTTCTAAATCTGCAACCTTGCCTTTCTTTTTGTACAACATTAAATCATCTTTAATTAGGGCAATACCTGCACTATCATAACCTCTATATTCTAATCTCTTTAATCCTTTAATAATAACAGGAAATGCTTCTCTATGACCAATATATCCAACAATACCACACATAAATTTTAATTTTTAATTCTGCAATATTATTTAATTTG
>JANPAT010000503.1:0-3448 GCA_031430075.1 Chitinophagaceae bacterium
TGGTATGGTTTTTTATACAGGTAATGCAATTCCTGAATGGAAAAACAATCTTTTTATTGCAGGGCTCAGCAGCCAGCACATTGCAAGACTTGTGATAGTGAATAACAAAGTGGTTGGGGAAGAAAGATTGTTAGCTGATAAACATGAAAGATTTCGAGATGTAGCCTATTTTAATGGAATACTTTATGCAATCACTGATTCTGGAATTCTTTACAGGATTAGCAAGAAATAATACTGATAAGATTTTTTTTCATGTTTAATAAACGAATCATTTTTTTATAGTTACAGTACTCCTTACAAAGTGCTAGATATTAAAACAACTTTTATATTATTTATATCATTCGTCATTTCGAAGTTCTTGCTGAGAAATCTAATTTTGATTCAACAGATTTCTCGTTCGTTCCTCACTCGAAATGACGATAAAAATTTCCTTTCAGAAGAAAATGTGTAATTGTAAATTTATTTGAATGAGCTGTAACATCAACAAACAATAACAATTAAAATGTACGTAGTTTTTAAACAAAACAAAATGTACACAATATATAAACTAAGTGCAAATACAAAAATGCATTTTAAAATTATTTATTTATCATATTCTCAAAAATTTGGGGAACTAAAAACTTACGTATATTTTTGAGTTAGCGGCAACCCTATTGCGACACATTACACAACCAAAACATTTCTAATAAAAACAAATTATGACAGCAATCAATAAAACCAGAATAGAATCTATCGACTTATTAAAAGGTTTAGTGATGGTAATAATGGCACTTGACCACGCAAGGGACTATTTCCATTATTCAGCATTTATGTTTGACCCAACAGACCTAACACAAACCACTTTGCCCATTTTTTTTACAAGATTTATAACCCATTTTTGTGCACCTGCGTTTAGTTTTTTGGCTGGACTTTCAGCTTTTATGATTGGCAAAAGAAAATCGCCTTCTGAATTATCAAGTTTCTTGCTCAAACGTGGGATTTGGTTAATTTTTATAGAGCTAACAATTATATCATTTGGTTGGCACTTTGACCCTGAATTTAGACGCAGCCCATTACAAGTAATATGGGTTCTTGGAGCCAGTATGATTGTGCTGGCAGGTCTTATCCATTTACCAAAAAAAATCATTCTAATATTTAGCATCATCATTATTTTTGGACACAACCTATTGGATGGCATTGATATAAAAGACAATGTATTTTGGTCAATTCTACATCAACCTAACCAACATTTTATAGATGAAACACATTATATCAGTACTGTTTACGCTTTAATACCTTGGATAGCAGTAATGTCATTGGGCTATTGCTTTGGTACTCTTTATGACACCTCTTTTGATGCTCAAAAGAGAAAAAGAATATTGAACAGTTTAGGTTTTGGAAGCATTCTACTTTTCTTTATTTTAATTGCCATCAATACATATGGCGACCCTATTAGTTGGACAAATTATGGATATACTGTAAAAACGGTTATGTCAATTTTCAACGTTAGCAAGTATCCAGCTTCCTTATTGTACTTGTTGGTGACATTGAGTGGAGCGTTTATTTTTCTTGCCAACTCTGAAAAATTGAAAGGTAAAGTTGTTAACTTTTTTTGTGTATTTGGTCGAGTTCCTTTTTTCTATTACATCATTCACCTTTATCTTATTCATTTAATAGCACTTTTAGCAGCAGAGTTTATAGGATTTGGTTGGCAGTCAATGATTTTACCCAAATTCATTACAAAAGTAGAAGCCTTAAAAGGCTATGGTTTTAACTTGATAACAGTTTATACTATTTGGATTGCCGTTATTTTATTACTCTATCCAATTTGCAAAAAGTTCGACAGGTATAAACAATCTAATAAAGACAAATGGTGGTTGAGTTACTTGTAAAAATAAACAAAAACTTGTTGACAGACAGAAGGGCAGCCGATAACATGAACTGTGTAAAAAACCAGTTCTGTTAGGCTTGCATCCTACCTTCGCAGCAATGTCTCCTGCAAGGGACATTGCATTAATTAAAAAACGCAGTGGTTTAAAGGAAGACACTGCCGGAATAAGTTTTCTCGTACAAACAATTAACTTATTTAGCAAAGTCAATGTTTGTTATGAACACAAACATTGGTGTAGCATTCGTCATTTCGAAGTTTTTGCTGAGAATCTATTTATTATTTAACAGATTTCTCGTTCGTTCCTCACTCGAAATGACGATAAAACTTAACTTAAATAAAAATAGCCGTTCAAAATTGAACGGCTATTTTAAAAATATTCCTTCCCCACATCGTCTCCTTACAAGGCTGTGAGCTAGCTAAGTTGTAAGCAACCACTATAATATTTATATCATTCGTCATTTCAAATTTCTTGCTGTTCTTAGTGTGATTTTCACTTCTTTTGAACTTTTTAAATTTAATTCCAAGTTTAAAAATGTATAAATATTTGTACATTTTACGGTACATTTGTTTGTACAAAAATAATAAATTATGCAAGCAGTATCTGTAACTCAATTAAGAAGCAATATGAAAAAATATCTAGACGATGTGTCGAAGTCCTCTGATGTTATTGTTGTTTCAAGGGCTTCAGAAAATGAAGCTGTTGTAATTTTATCAATGAAAGAGTATAATTCTCTTAACGAAACAGGACATTTGCTATCCACTTCAGCCAATAGACAGCAACTACATGAGTCAATAATTCAATTGAAGAAAGGTAAGACTCATAAATTCAATTTATAAAAGATCTTACTTATGAATTTTGAATTTACAGAAAATGGATGGAAAGATTTTCAACATTGGATAGAAGCAGATGGTGACATTGTAGAAAAGATTAAAGACCTGTTAAATGAAATTAAAAAAACACCATTTCAAGGAACAGGAAAACCAGAGCCACTTAAATACGATTTAAAAGGATTTTGGTCAAGACGAATTACTGGAGAACATAGACTTGTATATAAAGTTGAAGGCAAAAAAGGAGTTGATCAAAAATGTTATATCATTCAATGCCGTTTTTATTACGACTAATGCCTTTGCCCATTAGGTTTGCCTTTATTGGAGCATCACGAATATTGCCTTAGTATTTGTAAAACTATTTTCCATTCCTCTCTCAAAGTTGTGAAGAAGAATTAAAGCATTAATAAAAAGAATTATTTAATTCCAAATGCTTTTTTCACTTTAGAAACGAAGTCTAATTTCTCCCAAGTAAATAATTCAACTTTTATTTTTTTAGTTTTTCCATCAGGAGTAGAAAATGTTTTTTCTACAACTTCATTTTTGCGACCCATGTGGCCATAAGCTGCAGTTTCGCTATACATTGGTGTACGTAACTTTAATCTTTGTTCAATAAAGTAAGGTCTCATATCGAAAATACTTTCTACTAATTTTCCAATCTGACCATCAGTCATTTTTACTTTAGCAGTTCCGTAAGTATTTACATTAATTGATGTCGGTTGAGCCACACCAATTGCATAAGAAACCTGA
>JANPAT010000504.1:0-8024 GCA_031430075.1 Chitinophagaceae bacterium
GTACCATCTTTTTCTGTTCTACCAAAATTGAAACAAATCATTGGATACTCCATTCCACTTGCTGCTTCTATACTTTGTGCAACAGGATAAGGATAAGGAATTGAGAATTTTGAATATGTTTTAATGGTATGAGCAACAACTTTTGTACTGTATTTTCTATATAGGTTATAAGCTTCTTTTGGATAGCCACTCATACACATTACTCTTTTGCCTTCTATAAAAACAGGCATAGCATCCCAAACAAATTTTCTTGAACTTCCAAAAGCAAAATCACGAACCATTTTAGCAGTAAAATTCCAAGTCTTTTTCGATGTTGATTTATTTTTTTCAGCAGCTGTTGCTTCAGCAAGTGTAACTACTTCAACTGGTTCTTTAGCAACCTGTGCTTTATTCCATCTGGCAAATTGAGCTGTAGATAAAACTTTTTCATAATTAGTACATTCTCCTGTTGACATTACCACATGATCAGATGGCACTGTAATACTTACATTATAATTTCCAAAAGTTAAAGCAAATTCTGCACTACCACTAAACTGATTGTGTTGCCAACCTTTAAAATCACTATAAACACATAAGCGAGGAAACCATTGTGCTATGGTAAATAAATGGTTACCATCTTCAGGAAAATATTCAAAACCACCTCTACTAAAATCAGCTATTCTATCTGGAATTTTGTAACTCCAATTGCATTTAAAAGTAAATTTTTGTCCTGGTAAAAGTTTCGATGGTAAATCAATACGCATCATAGTTTTATTGATGGTGTATATTAAATTTTTACCATTGGCATCTGTAAGCAAGGTAATAATATCTCCATATCCATTATCAGTTTTAGCATTTGCCATTCTTTCAATAGTAGCTATGTTTATATTAGAACTTAAAGTTGAGCTTGTCTGATAATTTGCATTATTTACAGTGCTATGCTGGTTTTCATCTAATTGCAACCACAAATAAGATAGTGCGTCTGGGCTATTATTATAATACGTAACTGTTTCACTACCTATAATTTTTAAATTCTTTTCATCAAGTTCACATTTAATATCATAATCACAACTCTGTTGCCAATATTTATTTCCTGGTGCCCCACTTGCAGTTCTTTGTTCATTAGGCGTTGGAATAATATTTCCTAAAGCTTCGAACTTATTGCCATGATTGCTTGTAGGATTATTCATTATGTTTTGTGCAAACAATGTTGAGGTGAACAAACCCATCATTAAGGTAACAACTCTTTTCATTTTGTTATTATTATAGTTTTTAAAAAGGGAATATAATTATTGAAAGATATAATGCAATTCCAAATATAGCACTGCTAATAAATAAAGTGTATTCTCTAAAATTGATTTTTAAAATTCTTAAACAAATAAAATTGATGATTAATAAACCAAATACCAATATTAATTGAGCTACTTCAATGCCAATATTTGCATATAAAAGCTTTAACCAAACTAAATAGCCATTTCCAATAATCATTTTTAAATCTGTACTAAAAGCCAAGCCATGTATTAACCCAAAAATTAATGCAAATGAATAAATGAAGGTTAACTTACCTGTAGAGTAGCTAATTTTTTTATTTAAAACATCGTAAAATGCAGTGAATAAAATGGTGAGTGTAATTAAAAATTCTATCCAAATATTTGAAAAGCTAATGAAATTAAATACTGCTGCAAATAGCGAAACAGTATGACCAATAGTAAATGCTGTAATTAAAATCAAAACCCTCTTCCAATCGGCAAGCTGATATTTAATACATAATGTAACAATGAAGAGAATATGGTCGATTGCTCCCCAATTCAAAATATGATGAAGACCTAACTGAAAATAAATTGAAAATTGACTCATATTATTTTTAGATAGCAAGAATAATGATTAAATAAATAAAAATAAGCAAACTATGATAAATGGTTAATTCAAACCCATATCATTAAAATTGTTTTTTTACGTTTCTATTATATGTGGCAACCCTATTTAAAAGGATTTAAAGCTTACTTACAATTAGAGAAATCTTTAAGCAGCAATTCTGTTCAGGCATACCTACGAGATATTGAAAAATTAATACACTTTTTGAAAGATCAAAAAATAGAGAAAAATCCTTCAACCATAACACTAAAAGATATACAATTATTTATTAAAACTATTGCAGAAATTGGCTTGTCGGCTACTTCTCAAGCAAGAATTATTTCTGGGATAAGAGCATTTTATAAATATTGTTTAATAGAACAAATTAGTTCGGCTGACCCATCTTTACTTTTAGAAGCACCTAAAACAAGCAGAAAATTACCAGACACTTTAAGTTTCGAAGAAATTGAGCTACTCATTTCAAAATTAGATTTAAGTACTGCCGATGGAACAAGAAATAAAGCCATTCTAGAAACTTTATATAGCTGCGGACTTAGGGTTACTGAATTAATTGAATTAAAGATTAGTTGTTTGTACTTAGATGTGGGTTTTATTAGAGTAATCGGAAAAGGAAATAAAGAAAGATTGGTACCAATTGGAAGAGATGCAATAAAATTTATTAAAATTTATGTTGAAACTGTTAGAAATAAAATTGATATAAAAAATGGATATGAAGATATATTATTCCTCAATCGTTGGGGTAAAAATTTAAGTAGAGTGATGATTTTTTATATTATTAAGGATGTAGCAACCAAAGCAGAAATTAATAAAACCATCTCGCCACATACATTCAGGCATTCATTTGCTACACATTTGGTGGAAGGTGGTGCAAACTTAAGAGCAGTACAAGAAATGTTAGGACATGAAAGTATTACAACAACTGAGATTTACACACATCTAGATAGAAATTTTTTAAGAGATACGCTTCAACAATTTCACCCATCATTTAAAAAGAAAGTTTAAAACAATCATTTGGCACTATTTTAGCTTATTAATTACGAATTTAATTCGATTAAAATCATGAAAAATTTATTACTCTTTTTTGGTTTGTTTTTTGGTTTAACCTCAGCTGTTGAGTTTGGTACTTCTGAAGATATTATTGCAGCCTTAAAAAGTGGTAATGCAACTGAAGTTGCTCAATATTTTGATAACATGATCGATTTAACATTACCTGAAAAAGAGGAAATGAAAAATATGGGTAAGAATCAAGCAACAATTGCCTTAAAATCTTTTTATGAAGAAGTTAGGGTTACCACCTTTCAATTAACTTCTCAAAGAGAAGCTGGCTCTATGATGTACATTACCGGAAAGCTACACGGAAAAATTAAAAATTGTAACATTACCTTAATCTTAAAGAACTCTAACAATAAATTTTATATCACCTCACTCAGAGTTAGTTAAATAAAATAATTTCTACAAATAATTAACTGATTTATTAAATATAAATAAAGAGGTTTCAAAGCAGATTTATCATACTTTTGTTCACTAATTTTTTTTATATGATGAAAGCCAGGCTGATTATTTTTTTACTATTAATAAGTTCTTACTCAATTGCACAAACCCAAAAAACCAAAGTTCAAAAAGTAGATAGCACAAAATTACCTGCAACTAATTCCTTAGATATTCAAAGAGATAATGCAGCAAATAATATCTCAACAATTTCTTTAGATGAAGATGACTTGGGAGATGGGGCTTCTCAAAATGTTTCTTCTATTTTAACTGCAGGCAGAGACCCTTTTTTGATATCAGCTGCTTACAATTTTAGTGCATTACGTTTCAGATTAAGAGGATATGACACAGATTTATCTGCCGTATATATTAATGGAATTTCAATGGATAATTTAGATAATGGCTTTACTCCTTTTGGCGTTTGGGGTGGCCTTAATGATGTAATGAGAAATAGAGATATTTCAATTGGATTAAGACCAAATACTTCTGCTTTTGGCGATATTGCTACAACAACTTTTTTTGACATCCGAGCAAGCAAACAAAGAAAACAAAGTGAAGTGGGCTACGTGTTGAGCAATAGAAATTTTCAGCACAGATTAGATTTTACCCATAACACAGGTATTAGTAAAAAAGGCTGGGCTTTTTCTATTAGTGGAACCAGACGTTATGCAGCCGAAGGTTATTTTGCTGGAACTACATTTGATGGCTGGAGTTGGTTTGCAGCTGCAGATAAAAGAATTGGTCAAAATCACTTACTTTCATTAGTTGTATTTGGTGCCCCAACAAAAAGTGGACGTTTAGGAACTTCTGTTAAAGAAGCTTTTGATTTGGTTGGCACAACTAACTATAACCCTTTTTGGGGATGGCAAAATGGAAAAAAACGTAATGCCAATAATGTTAGAACAGATCAGCCATATGTTATTCTTACTCACGATTATAGAATTAATAATAATAGCAGTTTAGTTACAGCTGTAAATTTTTCTAAAGGAGATAGGGCTTCAAGTAATTTAGATTGGTATCATGCAGATAATCCTAGTCCTTTATATTATCGTTATTTACCAAGTTATTGGGAAGATCCAAATTTAAAGGCTCAACTTACAAAAGAATGGCAAACAAATGATGATGTTAGACAAATTAACTGGAACAGGATGTATGATGCTAATAGAAAACAATTAGAAACTTTTAATGGAGTTACAGGTCGAAGATCTAGGTATGTTCAGTTTGAATATGTTACTAACACTACGAAAATGAATTTAAATACAGTGTTTAATACTAGATTAGGCAATAATGTTGAAATCACTTCTGGAGCATCATATCAATATCAAAAAAATAAAAATTACAAAAAGATTATTGACTTATTAGGAGGCGATTATTTTGTTGACTTAAATCAATTTGCTGAAAGAATAAATGCAAATAACCCAGATTTTCCTCAACCCAATTTATTAACACCAAATAGAATTGTAAAAGTTGGCGATGATTACTCATACAACTATGATATTACAATAAAAAAGGCTTCTGGTTGGGCTCAAATGTTATTTAAATACAATAAGTTAGATTTCTTTGCAGCAATAGAATTATCTAATACGTCGTTTTTTAGAACAGGTAATTATAAAAATGGTTTATTTCCAAATAACTCATTGGGCAAATCTGCTACACAGCAATTTAATAATTATGCTTTCAAAACAGGCTTGACCTATAAATTAAACGGAAGAAACTATCTATTTGCAAATATTGCCATGTTAACCAGAGCTCCATTTTTCGATAACGTTTATTTATCACCACGTGTAAGAAATACAACTCTAGAAAATGTGTCTAACGAGGAAGTAAATACATTAGAAGTAGGTTACACTTTAAATGCACCTAGAATCAAAATTCGATTAACAGGTTATTATACCGAGTTTAAAAATCAAATGAATGTAATGACCTTTTTCCACGATACTTATTTGAATTTAGTAAACTATGGCATTACAGGAATTAACAAAACACATAGTGGTGGTGAATTTGGTATTGAAGCAAGGCCTATAGCAAATGTTGTAGTTAATGCTGCTGCAGCTGTTGGCAGATTCTATTACACTAGTTCACAAAACTCAATAACTACCATTGATAACGATGCTTCTGTTGTAAGCAGAGATGTTGTATTTGCAAAAGATTATTATGTTGGAGGCTCGCCTCAGGAAGCTTATAGTTTTGGAATAACCTATCGTTCTCCAAAATTTTGGAACGTTGGTTTAACCTATAATTTTTTCGATGCTATGTATGTTGAAATAAATCCATTACGTAGAACTGCTGCTGCAGTACAAGGATTAACTCCAGGTTCAGACCAATGGAAAAAAATATTAGATCAACAAAAATTACCATCTCAAAGCACATTAGATTTATATGCAAGTTATTCTTGGAGACTTCCTAAAAAATTATCAGTAAATAAAAATAATAATTTTTTATTCTTTAGTTTAAGTGCAACAAATTTATTAAACAATACCGCTATTATTCCATTTGCATTTGAACAATTACGTTTCGATAATATTACAGAATACGATAAGTTTCCAAGACGTTATAACTATAATTTTGGAGTAAACTATGCAGCAACAATATCATTAAGATTTTAATTAAAAAAAACTACTTAAAATAATAAAGTAAAATTTATGAATATCAAATCTATCATCAAGTTCATCACAATAACATTGCTTTTTGCAACAATTATTACCTCGTGCAAAAAAAATTACGAAGCCCCTCCAACACCAACAGATCCACAAATTCCTGTTAATACAACTATTAAAGCTTTAAAAGCCATGCACACAGTTTCTGGTGCTTTTGATGTTATTAATACAGATATAACCATTAGTGGAGTTGTAATTGCTAACGATAAAAGTGGTAATCTATACAAAGAAATCTATATACAAGATGCTACAGGTGGTTTAGCAATACAATTGGCTAGTAATGGTTTATATGCTAATTATCCAGTTGGAAAAAAAGTTTACATTAAGTGTAAAGGTCTTTGTATTAGCGATTATAACAATATGATTCAATTAGGTGTAAGAGCACTTATCAATGGCACTTACACGCTTGAAGGAATTCCTACTCCAATAATACCAAACTATGTTATTGGTGGAAGTATAAACAATACTGTTACTCCAAAAGTTGTAACCATTGCAGATTTAAATAACCTTCCAGGTGTAACAACTATGCAACATCCACTTTTAGGCGATTTAATTCAATTGAATGATATGGAGTTTATAGCTGGTGATACCAAACGACCTTATGCCGATACTTCTTATTATAAAAAATCTGGTGATAGATATATTAAAAATTGTTCAAGCACAACTACATTAAATGTTAGAACAAGTGGTTTTGCCGATTTTGCTGGTAAAGTACCTCAATCTGGAAATGGAAATATTGTAGCTATTTACACTGTATTTAGTACAACAAAACAGCTTTTAATAAGAGATACAACTGATGTTAAATTCAATAATCCTAGATGCTTTTTGTTTGAAGAAGATTTTCAAGCATATTCAACTACAGGAACAAGTGCAATGTCTTTATCTGGATGGCAAAATATTCAAGAAACAGGAGATGTTCCATATACATTAGCTTCTTTCAGTGGAAATATTTTTCCTAAAGTATCTGCTTTCTCTTCAACATCCTTAGCAACAACCAACATCAAATCTTGGTTAATTACTCCTGGTATTGCTATACCAACAGGCTTATCTCCTAAATACACATTTACATGTTCTAGAAGATATACTGCTGGAACATTTAAAGCAATGGTATCAATAAATTATACAGGTGGAAATAATCCTTCTGCTGCAACTTGGGCAACTTTAATAACTGTGCCTGCAGGACCACAAACTTCATTTACTCCTTTCGATACATTTGGTCCATTTGATTTTACAGCATACATAGGCAAAACAGTTTATTTAGCATTTTTATATGAAGCTCCAGCAGGAACTTCTCCTTCATTAGTTGGAACTTACGAACCAGATGATTTAAAAATTTCTAAGAATTAGTAGATGTTTTAATTCATAAAAAAATCTCACAATAATTTGTGGGATTTTTTTATGAAAATATTTTAAAATTTATTCTATTCTTGGCTTCCAGGTAATTTCGTCTGCACCAATTTCTTTTGCAATAAATCTGGATAACACAAAAAGATAATCACTTAATCTATTTAAATATTTAATCACTATTCCATCGATGTATAATTCATTTTCTTGCATTGCTACACAAATTCTTTCTGCTCTTCTGCACACACATCTTGCAACGTGTAAATAAGAAACTGCAATATTTCCTCCAGGTAAAATAAAATTTTTCATTGCAGGCAAAGATTCATTCATTGCATCAATTTCATTTTCCAAAAAATTGATATCATTCTCTTTTAAATCTGGCAATTTCATTAATGGTTCTTTATCTGGGTCGCAAGCTAAAGAAGAACCTATAGTAAATAATCTATCTTGAATTTCTTTTAAAACTGTTTTGCTTTTTTGATGTGAAATTGCATCAGAACAAAGTCCTATAAAACTATTGAGTTCATCAACTGTTCCATAACTTTCTATACGCAAAAAATTTTTTGAAACTTTTGTTCCACCTATTAAACTTGTTTTGCCCCTATCACCTGTTTTTGTATAAATTTTTAAAGACATATTTCTACCTTTATAAAATTATTGTATAGTGTCTGTTTCTATTTC
>JANPAT010000505.1:0-4003 GCA_031430075.1 Chitinophagaceae bacterium
TTACAATCGGCAGAATATGTTTTTGCTGCAGGAAACGAAAAAATAATTTTATGTGAAAGAGGTATTAGAACTTTTGAAAATGCTTATCGAAATACTTTTGATATTAATGCCATTCCTATTTTAAAAGAAAAAAGTCATCTGCCAGTAATTGCAGATCCATCTCATGGAATTGGTTTAAGAAAACATGTATCAACTATTGCACTTGCTGCTCAAATTGCAGGTGCCGATGGTGTTATTGTTGAAATTCATCATGAGCCAGAAAAAGCTTATTCTGATGGTGCTCAAACTTTAAACTTTGATGAATTTAGTGCCTTAGTAACTCAAATTAAAACACTCGAAACCACCATGAAAAATTTATTTTAAAATATTCTATTTTAATAAAACACTAATTTTATTTAACATTCATGCAGTCAATCACAATTCATCCAAGTAAATTAAAAGGTGCTATAACAATAGCTCCATCAAAGAGTGTGATGCAAAGGGTTTGTGCTGCTGCTTTGTTACATAAAGGAACAACCATCATTCATAACCCAGGAAAAAGTAATGATGATGTAGCTGCTATACAAATCATTCAACAATTAGGAGCAACTATTACAATTAATGAAAATAATATTGAAATTGTAAGTAGGGGCATTCAACCAAAAACTACAACAATTAATTGTGGCGAAAGTGGTTTAAGTGCCAGAATGTTTGCATCAATAATTGCTTTGCATGATGAGCAAATTGAACTTACAGGAAATGGAAGTTTAAACAAAAGATCTTTACATTGGTTTAATGAAGTGTTTCCACAATTGAATGTTGAAATACAATCGCAACAAGGGTTTTTGCCCTTACACATTAAAGGAGCTTTGCAACCAAAAAATATTGTGGTAGATGGCAGTTCAAGTTCACAATATCTTACCGGATTATTAATGGCTTATTCGTATTCTATTCAACAAAATATTTCTATTTTAAAAGATGCTGATATTACTATTGAAGTACAAAACTTAAACAGCAAACCATACATAGATTTGACTTTACAAGTGATGAAAGATTTTGGAATGCTTGTTCCAGAGAATTTGAATGATGAAAAATTTATTTTCAAATCAACCCATCAACAAATCAACCCATCAACCAACCAGCAAATTAACTATACTATTGAAGGAGACTGGAGTGGTGCAGCATTTTTTTTAGTAGCTGCTGCAATTCATGGAAATATTACTGTTAAAGGGTTACAGCCTAACTCCTTGCAAGCAGATAAAAAAATAATTGAAGTTTTAAATCAGGTGGATGCAAATTTTAGTATCCAAAACAACAACTATGTTTTTGGTGAAACTGCTGAATTAAAATCGTTTGATTTCGATGCAACCCATTGTCCCGATTTATTTCCTCCATTGGTTGCTTTAGCATGTTTTTGCAATGCCATTTCAACCATAAAAGGTGTTCATCGTTTAGCTAATAAAGAAAGCAATAGAGCAATCAGTTTACAAACAGAGTTTATAAAATTTGGAGTAAACATTCAATTAAATAATGATACCATGTTTATTCATCCTGCGTCAACAATAACTGGTGGAATTTTTACTTCACATAACGATCATCGAATTGCTATGGCATGTGCAATTGTTGCAACAAAGGCTAATGGACAAGTTACTATTCAACAAGCCAATGCCATTAAAAAATCTTACCCCAGTTTTTATAATGATTTAAAAAAAATAAATACTCATATCAATTTTAATGACTAATTTATTTCAAAACATTAAACAATATTTGTAACACTAATTCTATTAAAATTCTATGAAATTATATAAAAAAATATCACTCTTTATTTTTCCTATTATTATTATTATTTTAATGTTTGGTCCAAAACCTTCAAACCCAAAATATAGTGCTGCATTACCAAACCTTCCTACTAGTTCAATTGAACTGCAACAATATATTGCAGCACAAGAAAAAAAACATCATTTAAAACCAGATAATGAAGCCAGAATTATTTGGGATAATGATTCAACAAAACAAGTTACAGATTATGCCATTGTTTATTTACATGGTTTTAGTGCATCACAAGAAGAAGGAAATCCGGTACATAGAAATATAGCTAAAAAATTTGGTTGTAATTTATATTTAGCACGACTAGCAGAACATGGAATTGATACAACCGAAGCTTTAGCCAATTTAACTGCACAAAACCTTTGGGAATCTGCAAAACAAGCTTATGCCATTGGTAAAACTCTTGGCAAAAAAGTTATTTTAATGAGTACTTCTACAGGTGGTACACTCTCTTTAAAATTAGCTGCTGAATATTCAGATATTGCTGGCATTATTCTTTACTCACCTAATATTGCCATTAACGACCCCAATGCATGGTTTTTAAATAACTCTTGGGGATTACAAGTAGCCAAATTAGTGAAAGGCTCGTCCTATAATAAGGTGAATGTAGATACCCCAATTTATAATCAATATTGGAACCAAGAATACCGATTAGAAGCAACAACACAGTTAGAAGAACTGCTTGAAACCACTATGAATAGAGATGTTTTTTCGAAAGTATATCAACCAACATTGGTTTTATATTATTATAAAGACGAGCAACAACAAGATAATGTAGTAAAAGTTTCAGCAATTAAAGAAATGTTTAAAGAAATTAATACAAATGCCAATTCAAAAAAAATAATGGCTATTCCAAATGCTGCTAGTCATGTTTTAGCCTCCCCTATTTTATCGAAAGATATTGTAAGTGTAGAAAAAGAAACTACTAAGTTTTTACAAGAAGTTATGGGATTGAAGGTGAAAAACTAAAACTCCATTTAACCCACCCCCAAACCCCTCCATGGAGGGGAGGAAAAACATTGTTCTCTCCTCTTGAGAGGGCCTGCCAGACGTTCAGGCTAGGATTAAGTGGCGTGTTATCTTAAATTCAAAATTCAAAAGCCAAAACCCAAAAGCCAACATCATTTAACATTTAACATTAATAATTAAACATTACTCAACATCGTATTTTCGAGTGAGGAACGAATGAGAAATCTCATTTCAAAGGCAAAAGTCAAAACCGAAAAAATATCGAATATTGAATATCGAATAACGAAGTCAGAAAGTCAGTGAGTACAGCCATTTATGAGGAAACCATTTTTTTCAGCAATGTCTCCCACCAAGCCTATGTGTAAAGGCTGGGACGTTGCGTTATTTTTTGCTCAGATTTGTGTAAATCATCAATCATACATTAATTCTGCAGAAATCTCATTTCAAAATAAAAAGTAAAAAGTAAAAACTAAAAAACAGAATTAAAAAAATAATGTAGTACAAATTATTATAGTATTTGTTTTAGCACTAATTTTATTGCTAAAATAATTAAAGAGATTAATTATTTTCGTACTATGGAAAGAATTTATTTGGATACTTCTGTTTTTGGTGGCTACTTTGAACCTGAGTTTGAATTATGGTCGAAATTGCTCATTGATAAAATTAGCAAAGGGGAAATCAAATTGCTCTTTTCACAACTTACAGAAATTGAATTAAACAAAGCTCCTCAATATGTAAAGGATTTGGTTAAACAAATACCAGATGAACATATTGAGTTTATTGCAGTAACTGATGAAGTAATGACATTGGCTGAACTTTATGTAAAAGAAAATGTAGTTGGAAAATCAAGCATAGAAGACTGCCGTCATATAGCCATTGCAACCTTGTACAATGCCGACATTTTAGCGAGTTGGAATTTTAAACATATTGTAAACATTAGCCGAATTAGAGGTTATAATTCGGTAAACTATAAATATGGGCACAAAATTTTAGAAATAAGAACACCAAGAGAAATTTTAACCTATGAAAACTAAAAAACAAAAAACAAAAAAATCAACTAATGAGCAGTTACGCGAAATACGTGATAATATTAGTGAAAATACTCAAAACATGACATTTGATCAACTGCAAAAATATATTGAAGAACAATTAAAAGAAACATTGCACCCAAATGCTGTTTGGCATAATCAGGTTGTACGATTCAAAAGGCAAAAATAATAATCAACAA
>JANPAT010000506.1:0-5936 GCA_031430075.1 Chitinophagaceae bacterium
CCCCAAACAAAAGTTCTTTAAAAAGCGGAAGTAGCTCATTTGGTAGAGCACGACCTTGCCAAGGTCGGGGTAGCCAGTTCGAGCCTGGTCTTCCGCTCAAAAAAATATCGTAAGAGCTACGAGATTTTTTTATCGCCCTGGTGGTGGAATTGGTAGACACGCAGGACTTAAAATCCTGTGGACAGCAATGTCCGTAACGGTTCAAGTCCGTTCCGGGGCACAAAAAAGCTTAGTAATTTTTACTAAGCTTTTTTTGTTTTTACTTGAAAATAAATCTGCAGAATATTTTTCCTTTAGTTCAACTAAAAATTTCATTCGATTTGATCGTAAAATTCAACAAAAATTGGTTCCAAAGATTTGACAATTTTTGAAAAGTTGTCAAATCTTTATTAAAAAATGAAATTATGTGCACCACTAATTTATTCTTTTTTTGAACTATTCGTTTTTACTAACTTAAAATAATTTACTTTAAATCTGTCCTTCACTAATTCTCCTTGTACTTCTGCTTTTCTTATGGTATTACAAAAGCCGTCGTTAGCATGTGCATCGCCATGTTCATCAATAGAAGTACCATCAACAAAATAAGCATTGCCCTTTATTCGTATGGCCAAATCGCAACCCTTACCAGGCAGCTTAAATTGACACTGACCACAAGCAGCATCAACAATTTGAATGGGTTTAGTACTATCTATTACATTTTTAGATACATTATTTTCTTGTGCATTACAAATACTAAAACTGAAAATTAAAACTAGTAAACTCATTATTTTTTTCATTGTATATTTTTTATAAATTAAAGTTAAAGAAACTACAATTGATTTCATCAAAATATGATTCAGATAATATCCATTAGTTGTTGTTGTGATTATCGTCACAATAAAATCAACAAATAAATTCACCTTTGTAAACTATTCATTAGATATTTATTCAATAAAACAGAAACTAAAATGGTTAGCTATACATCGGCAGAAGAAGCCTTACAATTAGTACACTCGAATAGCAGGGTTTTTTTACATGGAAGTGCTGCCACTCCTATACATTTAATTAATAAATTAATTGAAAAGAAAGCTCATTTGCACAATATAGAGTTAGTGAGTATTTCGCAACAAGGTGTTGATTTTAATGACCCTGAACTTGCAGGTCATTTTTTTATGAACTCATTGTTTGTTTCGGAATGCAATAGAAAATCTGTAAACGGTGGAATGGGAGATTATATTCCAGTTTTTTTAAGCGAAATTCCATTACTATTTTCTAGAAATATTTTACCCCTAGATGTTGCTATCATTCAAGTTTCTCCACCAGATAAACATGGATATTGTTCTTTAGGTACATCTGTAGATATTGCACGTTCAGCAACATTAACAGCAAAAAAAATTATTGCACAAGTTAATCCAAATATGCCTCGCGTTCATGGAGATGCATTTGTTCCTTTTAGTGCTTTTGATGCTGCTGTTTGGGTAGATGAGCCATTACCAGAAACCAATTATTCAAATAAAGCAACGGCTATTACCGATAAAATAGGGAAAATTGTTGCAGAACTTGTGGAAGATGGTGCCACCTTACAATTGGGTATTGGTAGCATTCCAGATTCTGTATTAAAAAATTTAGGCTCTCATAGAAATTTAGGCTTGCACACCGAAATGTTTTCTGATGGTGTTATTCCATTAATTAAAAATGGTAACATCAACAATAGTCAAAAGAAAATTGTTAATGGCTTTTGTGTTACTTCTTTTATCATGGGAACAAAAGAACTATACGATTTTGTAGATGATAATCCTATCATAAAAGCTCTAGATATTAATTATGTTAACGATCCGAGAACATTGAGTAAAAACCCAAAAGTTACTGCCATAAATAGTGCTATTGAAGTAGATATCACAGGACAAGTTTGTTCTGATTCAATTGGCACATATCAGTATTCTGGCATTGGAGGTCAGATGGATTTTATTAGGGGTGCAGCATTATCAGAAGGTGGAAAACCAATTATTGCAATGCCATCAATAACCAATAAAGGTATTTCAAGAATTGTTTCTCACTTAAAACCTGGTGCTGGGGTTGTTACAACACGTGGTCATATACATTGGGTAGTTACAGAGTATGGTGCAGTTAATTTATTTGGAATGAATATGGAACAAAGAGCCAAAGCTTTAATCAATATTGCACATCCAGATCATAGAGAGGAATTAAGCAAAGCATCTTTTGAAAGATTTAAACACTAAACTCAATAATAGATTGTTTCAATTCATCTAAACTTACTTTTTTAATAACAGCCTTTCCAATTTTTTCTAAGAGAATAAAATAAATAAAATTTTGTTCTCTTTTTTTATCCATTACTAAAATTTCAAAAACTTTTTTTGGATTGAATTTTATATGAGTTGGCAAACCATAGTGCTGAATTAATTTTTCAACTTCAGTGGTTTGTTCAAAGCCAAGAATTTTTTCAGAAAGTTTACAGGCAAACATCATCCCAATCGAAATGGCTTCGCCATGTGAAAGCTTGTATTGCGTTTCTATAGCATGACCCAAAGTATGACCAAAATTTAATAATTTTCTATCGCCTTTTTCAAACACATCATTAGCTACAACTTTTAATTTTTGTTTTGCATTTTGTTGCACTAACAAATTAGTTTTTACATTTTGTGAACGATAATATTTTAATTGATGTGATGCTAATTCTTTAAACAATTTTTTATCTGCTATAGCAGCATGTTTAATAACTTCTGCAAATCCATTTTGCCATTCATTTTCGGGTAATGTGCTTAAAAAAGAAATATCATGTAAAATAAATTTAGGCTGACGAATAGTTCCCACCATATTTTTATAATGGCCTACATCAATACCATTTTTACCTCCAATACTTGCATCAACTAAACACAATAAAGTTGTGGGTACAAAAGCAAATTCTATTCCACGCATGAACACAGTTGCCACAAAACCCGTAATATCTGTTACAACACCACCACCAACAGCAACTAAAATAGTTTTACGATTGGCTTTAAATTGAATCAGCTGTTGAATAATACTATCAACTGTTGCTTGAACTTTAAATTGCTCACCAGCTTTAATTACAATAGTATTTTGGTTTTTAAACTTTGCTGCATGATGCTGAAAAACATTTTCATCGGTAATGAAAACGGCATTTGAAAAATCAATTAAATTTTTTAGCTGATTAATTTTACTATTAAAATAAAACTGTGTTTCAATGCCTTTGTGTTGATATGTTTTTTGAATTTGCAATTAGAGAATATTTTAATTAGCTATTCATGATTTTATTCTGATGATTTATACTTTCTAAATGTACAGCCTCGAAATATTTTTTAATAAACTCATCACTCAACTCTAAAACAGCATTTTTATCAAAAGCCCTTTTCAGAATTTCGTTCCAACGTTGAGCTTGAAGAATGGTAATATTATTTTGTTTTTTATATGCACCAATAGCATCAGTAATTTTCATTCTTTTACTTAAAACTTGCAATAATTCATCGTCTAATTGATCGATTTGTTGACGTAGTTTTTGCAATTCATTTTCTTCAGAAATATCTATACTTTCTTTACGCCAAATAATTTTTTCGAGAAGTTTGTTTAAGTTTTCTGGTGTTATTTGTTGTGCAGCATCACTAAGTGCTACATCTGGATTTAAATGACTTTCTATCATTAATCCATCATAACCTAGATCAATACTTTTTTGTGCAAGTTGTTGAAGCAATTCTCTTTTACCACCCATATGACTAGGGTCGCAGATGAATTTTAATTCAGGATTTCTTCTCTTCATTTCAATAGCTAAATGCCACATGGGTGCATTTCTATATTCAGTATTACCATAAGAAGAAAATCCACGATGTATTAATCCAATATTTTTTATTCCTGCTTTTGAAATTCTTTCAACAGCACCCTGCCATAATTCAATATCTGGATTTATAGGATTTTTAATTAATACAGGAACATCAACCCCTAACAAAGCATCAGATAATTCTTGAATACTGAAAGGATTAACCGTTGTTCTTGCACCAATCCACAATACATCTACTTCATACTTTAATGCATCTTCAACTTGTTTAGCAGTGGCAACTTCAACAGTTGTAGGAAGTCCGGTTATTTTTTTTGCTTCTAATAACCATTCTAATCCAATAGTACCCACCCCTTCAAACATTCCTGGTCGGGTTCTTGGTTTCCAAATTCCAGCTCTAAATAAATGTACTTTTTTTAATGCTGTTAATTCTTTTGCAGTAGCAATAACTTGGTCTTTAGATTCTGCAGAACATGGGCCAGAAATAATACCAACTGATCCATGATTGGGAAAGAAAAAATTTTGTGCTTCGAGTTTATCCATTGTTGAAGGAAAACTAAATTATGTAAAGGAATTTGGTTAGAAATTTTTAACGAGAATTTGCATCGTTCATTCTAATTTTTCTGCCTCTGTAATTTTTACCATCAATAGCTTTTATCATTTGACTAGCTGCATTTTTTTCAATTTCAATCCAGCTATTCATTTCTTTCATATCAATTTTTCCTAACACTTCTTTTTTCAAATCGCTCATGTCTAAAACAAATTGTAAAAAACTAGATTTATAAAAACCATCTTTTGTTCCAAGGTTTACAAATAAACGAGTGGTATTGCCTACACCACCACTATAATTTTTACTTGGCTCTCTTGTTTCTCTGCCACGACCTCCTCTTTCATCTCCTCTAACAGTGCCTCTTTCACGTAATGGTTCTCTTCTATTTTCGTCTCTTCTTTGATTTCTAATATTTAAATCCTCGCTATTCTCATAATACTTCAAAAATCTATCAAACTCAGTAGCAGCCATTCTTTTAAGTATATCTTCTTTACTTACTTCAGCAAATTTTTCTTGCAACATAGGTAAATATGCATCGTAATCGCCATGACTAATATCTACTTTTAAAAGCTTATCCATGAAGTGGTAAAATTGTTTTCTACAAACATCTTTACCTGTAGGAATTTCTAATTTATTGATGGGGCTTTGAATTAATCTTTCAATGCTTTTCAATTTAAAATTTTCTCTTGCATGTACAATACTCATACAAACTCCTGTACTACCAGCACGACCAGTTCTGCCACTTCTATGGGTGTACACTTCTGTATCATCGGGCAATTCGTAATTAATTACGTGTGTAATTTCTTTTACATCAATACCACGTGCAGCAACATCTGTTGCAATTAATAATTGTAATGTTTTATCTCTAAATGCATTCATAACTTTATCTCTTTGAGGTTGAGATAAATCTCCATGCAATGCATCAATATCATAACCTTCTCGGGTTAATTTTTCTGCAATGTTTTGAGCATCTAATTTAGTACGAGTAAAAATAATTGCATACATACCAGGGTTGAAGTCAATTAATCTTTTTAAAGTTTCGTAACGATGTTGAGCTTGTGTAACAAAATATTGATGATCGATATTTTTGTTGGCAGTATTCATTTTACCCACTGTAATTTCTACAGGATTATTCATGTACTTTTTACTTACTCTTCTAATTTCTGAAGGCATAGTTGCACTAAACAACCAAGTACTTTGTTTTTTTGGCGTATTTTGTAAAATGAATTCAATGTCTTCCTGAAAGCCCATATTCAACATTTCATCGGCTTCATCTAAAACCACATATTTTATCTCTTCAAGATTAATGGCTTTTCTTTCAATTAAATCAATTAATCTGCCTGGAGTGGCTACTACAATTTGAACTCCTCTTTTAATATCGCGAATTTGCATTCCAATACTTGTACCACCATAAACAGCCACCACATTCATACCAGTCATAAACTTTTTAAACAGTTCAATTTCTGTAACTATTTGCATGCACAACTCACGTGTTGGGCAAATCACTAAAGCTTGAGCAAATCTTTGTTTTTCATCTACCAATTGCAATAAAGGCAATCCAAAAGCTGCAGTTTTTCCAGTACCAGTTTGAGCCAAACC
>JANPAT010000507.1:0-5988 GCA_031430075.1 Chitinophagaceae bacterium
GGATAAAGTTTTAGTAGGTATGAATATTTTGAACAGAGATACTAGTATTCAAGATGTAACCATAAGTTTGAATTATTTTAAACTAAAAAAAATTAAGAAAATGTTTTTGCAAAATTTAGAAGATATTGAAAAAGCAACAACATTTGAAAAACAAAAACAATTACTTGAAGTACACAAAAGTTTAAAATCAATTGAAATAGAAATTACTAAACAGTTTGGTACAGTAATTATTAAATAAATAATTGTTTATGAATTTAAACCAGATTCATTTAGTTACAAGAAATTTTATAGTTGAACTTAATCCCAAAGGTAAGGTTTTGGATTTACGACCTGATCTATCAAAACCGCTTGATTATTCTCCTTCAGATATTGTAGACACTTACTTTGCAAATTATGTTTCAACCGATTTAACTGCTAAATTCAAAAAACAATTACTTCAACTTAAATTAAATAAACTATATAAAGAAGATTTTAAGCTAATTACAAAAAAGAATATTCCCGAATGGTATAAATTAACTTTTTTAAAAAGAAAATCGAATATTCTATTGTATTGTAATGAAATTAATGCATACAAATTACAAGAAAGCCATGAGGCTTTTAAAATTTTAGCTGATAGAGCTCCTATTCCTATTATAGGTTTTGAATACCCCAGTTTAACATTAAACTATTCTAACCAAAGTTTAAAAAAAGAAACTGGATTTGATTACAGAGAAATTAAAGAATTTAATAAATGGCATAAACTACTTGTATTTACCGATAACAACGACAAAATACAAAAAGGTAAAGAAAGAAAAGCTTATTTAGAACAAATGATTAAAGGCGTTTTTGAAGCTGGAGAACCTTTAAGAAGAACAATAAAAACAAAAAAAGGTAATGAAAAAAGATTTGAAATAAATTTTTCAACCATTTCTAAAAACCAACTCTATGCTTTTTTTCATGATATCACCGATCAAACTTTTGCTAAAAATGTTTTAAAAGACAATGAAGCTAAAGTAAGAACAGTTCTAGAAAATATACCTGCACCAATTTTAAGTTATGATCTGAACAACAAAACACTTTTTGCTAATCGAAGACAAAAAGAAATCATTGGTCATCTGTTGCCAAAAATTAAAAGTATAGCTGATTTTAAGGAGTTTATTGTTACCAACAAGAACCAGCCCAATGCAGTAAAAATATTTTCAGATGCAGTTAAAAATTTAAAACAAAGTAAGCCTGATCAGTTAATAAATTTACCCGATAATGAGTTTAATTTAAATTGTACCGATGGAGCTCAAAGAATATATAAAGTAAGAGGTACAATAATTAATAAAGTTTTAATACTAATTTTTAAAGACATTACCGAAGTAAGAAATGCATTACAATTATTAGAGGTCAGTGAGAAAAATTTTAAGGCCTTAGCTCAAAATATGCCTACTGCAATTGGAGCTTATGATAAAAATGAAAAAATAATTTTTATTAATAAACATTTCACAAAAATCACAGGATACACAATTAAAGATATTCCAACTCTAAAAGAATGGTATAAAAAATCTCAACCCAATCTTAAAGCAAGAAAAGATTTTTATAATTATTGGGTAAATTTATTAACCGATTTTAAAAATGGTAAAATAACTGAAAAACCAACAATCATTAGGAGCATTAAATGTAAAAATGGAAATACTATTTATTTAAACTTTCTTTTTAGCATCTCAAAAGATACATCTTATGTTCAAGCTATTGATGTTACTGAAGCAAGAAAAGCAAAAATTGAATTAGAAAAAACAAATGATAAACTTAGATCTCTTACAGATTCATTACAAACAGAAATAGAAAAAGAAAGAAAACATATTTCTAGAGAAATTCATGATGAACTAGGACAACAAGTAACAAGCATAAAAATGCAAGTGGGTAATCTTTGGAAAAAAACAAAAACTGAAAATTCTGAAGATGATTACAGAGTAATTTTAACTAGTATTGACAATGCTATTAAAACCATTAGAAATATTTCAACTAAACTAAGACCAAGCATTTTAGACGACTTTGGATTGATTGCTGCTCTCGAATGGCAAATAAAAGAGTTTACACAAACTACACAAACAAAATGTGCTTTTAACTATAAAATTGATGAAAACAATTTAGATAAAGAAAAACAATTACATTTTTTTAGAATTGTTCAAGAGTCATTAACCAATATAAAAAGACATGCAAATGCAACTAAAGTATATGTAAATTTGTCAACTTTAAAAGAACAAATTTGCTTAACTATTCGAGATAATGGTAAAGGCTTTAATACCGATGAACCAACAAGTTCAATGGGAATATTACTAATGAAAGAACGAATTATAGCAATTAAGGGAACATTTAATATTTTAAGCACAATAACAAAAGGAACTACAATAAAAATTTGTATTCCAAGATTAAAAAAATAACTATGAAGATTTTAATTGGAGACGACCATGGAGTTGTAAGAAAAGGATTATTACAAATTATTCAAGAGGAATTTCCATTAGCAATCATTACAGAAACTGCAGATGGTAAAGAAATGTATGAAATTGCAAAAGGAACAAAATTTAATATTATTATTTCCGATATTTCAATGCCCAACAGAACTGGTTTAAATTTTATTAAAGAGTTGAAAGAAAATCAATCCAGTACACCAGTGCTTATTCTTACCATGCATGCATCTGAACAATATGAGCTAAGATGTATACGTGCAGGAGCTTGTGGTTTTTTGAACAAAGAAAGTGCAACTGAAGAATTGATTGCCGCAATAAACTCATTACTTATTGGTGTGAAATATGTTTCTAAAGAAGTTGCAGAAGCCATATCAAAAACGAAAACAAAGAATTTTAAAAAACAACCGCATGAAACACTCTCTAGCAGAGAGTTTGAAGTTTTTAATTTAATGATAGAAGGAAATTCATCACTTATTATTTCAGAAAAGCTAGGTATTGGCCCCACCACAGTAAGTACTTTTAAAAAAAGAATTTTTAATAAAATTGGAGTAAGCACGCTTGCAGATTTAATCAGATATTCTGTAGATAATCAACTTAAATAAATAAAAAATTTCTACACTAATGTTTATTGAAGAATATAAACTTTAATGTGTAAAAAGTACATTTTAAATAAAACCACTAATATTGCAATTCAATATTAGAAATTACGATTATGAATTTTAAAAAATATCAAGTCCCGTTCACTATTAATAATCAATATGCCAAAAAAGCAGCATACTTTTCCATGGAATTTGCTATTCATCAACCTTTAAAAATATACAGTGGAGGTTTAGGATTTTTATCTGGTTCTCATCTTCGAAGTGCATACGAACTCAATCAAAATATGATTGGCATTGGCATACTTTGGAAATATGGATATTATGATCAAACTAGAAATCAAGATCAAACTTTGGTTCCAGCATGGATGGAAAAAACACCCACTTTTTTAGAAGAAACAGGAATTAAATTTCAAATAGATATTCACGATTCTCCAGTATGGGTGAAAGCCATGTATTTAAATCCAGAAACCTTTAAAACTGCTCCTTTATTTTTATTAAGTACAGATTTACCAGAAAACGATCATATCTCTCAAACCATTACACATCGTTTATACGATGCAAATGTTTCAACCAAAGTAGCTCAGTTTATTTTATTAGGTGTCGGTGGTGCCAAGTTAATTGATGAATTAGGTTTCAATCCAGATGTATATCATTTAAACGAAGCACATGGCATTTCTGCAGCATTTTATTTGTTACAAAACAAATACAAAAGTGTAAGTAAATTAAAAGAACATTTAGTTTTTACAACCCATACGCCTGAAGAAGCTGGAAATGAAAAACACGATATTTATTTATGCCACAAAATGTCGTATTTCTGTGGTTTAAGTTTAGATGAAGTAAGAAGATTAACGGGGTTAGTAGATGATCAATTTAATCACTCATTAGTTGCATTACGTTTTGCTCGTAAATCAAATGCAGTTTCAAAATTGCATGGAGAAGTAAGCAGAGCCATGTGGGGCAAGTTTGAAGGAGTTTGTCCAATTACACACATCACCAATGCACAAAACTTTTCTTATTGGTCAGATGAACCTTTATATCGTCATTTAGCTGCAAGTAACGATTGGGGAATTGATGATAGAAAATGGTATTTGAAAAAAAGAGCGTTCGAAACAGTTGCCGATCAAAGTGGTAAATTATTCGACCCAAATGTGCTAACAATCGTTTGGGCAAGAAGATTTGCAGGATATAAAAGAGCAGATTTATTAACAACAGATATTAAACGTTTCGAAAAAATGTTGAATAATAAAAAACATCCTGTTCAAATTGTTTGGGCTGGAAAGCCTTACCCTGTTGATTATCCTGCCATCACTGAATTTAATAATTTAGTACACTTAAGTAAAAGATATAAAAATGTAGCAGTACTTGTTGGGTACGAATTATTATTAAGTAGAAGATTAAAACAAGCAGCAGATGTATGGTTAAATAATCCTCGTGTTCCAAGAGAAGCAAGTGGCACAAGTGGCATGACAGCAGCCATGAATGGAGCTGTAAATTTGAGCACTGATGATGGATGGATACCAGAATTTGCAAAACCAGGTATTAATAGTTATGTTGTGCCTAAAGCAGATTACGAAAACATGCATACCCATGAACAAGATGAGTATGATTTAAACCAACTTTACGAGTTGTTAGAAAACGAAATTATTCCAACATATTATGAGAATAAAGATAAATGGAGAGATATTGTAAAAACTGCAATGGTTGATGTGCAACATCAGTTTGGCTCAAACAGAATGGCACATGAGTATTACGAAATCATGTACAAATAGTTTATCATTTTATTTCATCTTTTTTAATTGTATTTACTGAAATTTGCAATTCAAAATAAATACTCATGAACATAGGATATTTTAGTTACCCAGCTCCTGCAAATGAACCTGTTTTAAATTATGCTCCAAATTCTCCAGAGAAATTAAGGCAGAAAAAAGTTCTTGAAGAGTTGAAGTCAACTGAAGTTGATATTCCCATGTATATTGGAAATAAAGAAGTAAGAACCAATAAAAAAATTGCTATTCATCCACCACATGAAACGAAACATACTTTAGGTTTTTTTCATGCAGGCGAAGAAAAACATGTTAAACAAGCAATTGATGCAGCAATTGCTGCAAAAGCAGATTGGGAAAATATGAGTTGGGAAAACAGGGCTGCCATTTTTTTAAAAGCGGCAGATTTGTTAGCTACAAAATATCGACCATATATTAACGGTTGCACCATGTTGGGACAAAGTAAAAATGTGTATCAAGCAGAAATAGATGCAGCTTGTGAGTTGATAGATTTTTTACTTTTCAACGTTCATTTTTTAAGTGAAATTTATAAGCAACAACCTGTATCATCTCCAGGTATGCATAATAGAATGGAGTGGCGACCACTTGAAGGTTTTGTTTTAGCAGTAACTCCATTCAACTTTACAGCCATAGGTGGTAATTTACCTACTAGTGCTGCCATGTGTGGCAATGTTGTTGTTTGGAAACCTGCTAACACACAAATTTATTCTGCACAAATGTTTATGAGAATTTTAAAAGAAGCAGGATTACCCGATGGTGTGATTAATTTAATTTATGTTGATGGACCAACTATTGGTAAAGTTTGTTTTAATCATAAAGACTTTGCTGGTGTTCACTTTACTGGAAGTACAGGAGTATTTAATAATATGTGGGAAACGATAGGTAAGAATATGCCTTTGTATAAATCTTACCCAAGAATAGTTGGTGAAACAGGAGGAAAAGATTTTGTTATTGCACATAAATCTGCAGATATCAATACAGTTGTAACAGCACTTTTACGTGGTGCTTTTGAGTTTCAAGGGCAAAAATGTAGTGCTGCTTCAAGAGCATATATACCAAGTAATTTAGCCAATCAAATAAAGAAAAAATTAATAGTTGGTGTATCTTCAATGAAAATGGGAACTACAGAAGATTTTACTAATTTTATAAATGCTGTAATTGATGAAAAGA
>JANPAT010000508.1:0-4238 GCA_031430075.1 Chitinophagaceae bacterium
AACTATTGAAAAAACTTGGAATAGTGGTGAAACTGTTTATCCTGTTAGAGTTGAAAAAAAGACTTTCCAATTTTTATATAAAGATGATCAGGGTTATAACTTAATGAACAATGAAACCTACGAGCAAATTGCTATTGCTGAAGAAATGATTGATGGTGTAGCTTATTTAAAAGAAGGTGCTGAAGTTTTTGTTTTAACAAATACTGAAACAGACATGCCAATAGGTGCAGAATTACCTGAAAAAATTGTGGTTTTAATTACTTATTGTGAACCAGGAGTAAAAGGTGATACTGCTACAAGAGCAACAAAACCTGCAACCATTGAATCAGGTGCAACAGTGAATGTTCCATTATTTGTTGGAGAAGGTGAGTTGATTAGAATAAATACCAAAACTGGCGATTATGTTGAACGTGTAAAAGCATAATTAATAGTTGAATTTATAAAAAATGCCACTCAGTTGAGTGGCATTTTTAGTTTTATTATTTTTAACTAAACTCTATAATAATCTCCACGCCAATTTTGAATACTTTGTTTAATTTCTTTAGAAGTTAAATTTTCTTTAAGTGTTTTATCTATTAAAGCTAACCACTCATCATCACTTGCAAAACGTAAAGCTATAATTTGAGAAACTTTAAGTTCAGATGGTAAATTTTTACCTGTCATTTGAAAGTGTCTAATATTTTCTTCAAGTCTTATTACTCTATCTTGAGCTTTTAAAGAAAAAGCTCTTGTACAATAAGCCACAATACCAATTAATACAACAACTATTAACATTAAAATATTTCCACACATATCTGTTTCTGTACTACAGGTTTCTGTACAACAGCAGCACAACATTCGTGCAATTGTAATTCCTAAAGCAGCTAATAAAAGTAAAAATCCAACATAATGATACATTGGCACCATACGGGCATGGTTTTTAAAATTTTGTTTTTCCATTTTTGTTTGTTTAGGTTGTAAATGTAAGTTCTTTAAAGAGTAAAGAAAATTAATCGTCAATAATCTATTTTTGAATATCCCTTTTCAAAAAGAAAACATAATATCATAAGCAATTCATCAAACATATTACAATCGCCTATTGAATATTTAAAAGGAGTGGGACCTTTTAGAGGAGATATTTTAAAAAAAGATCTTCAAATTTTTACGTTTAATGATTTGATGAATCATTTTCCTTTCAGGCATATTGATAAAACTAATGTTGCAACTATTTATGATATTAATTATGAAACAGAATACATACAAGTTGTAGGTAGATTATTATTTTATGAAGTTGTTGGAACAGGCAAAGGAAAAAGGTTAATTGCAATTGTAAAAGACAAAACAGGAGAACTTGAGCTAACTTGGTTTCAGGGCATTTCATTTATACAAAAAAACTTAATTGAAGGAACTGATTATCTCATTTTTGGAAAAGTAAGTTTCTTTAATGGTAAGTCGCAAATTGTGCATCCAGAAATGGAGACATTTGTACCACAAAAAGCAGGAGGAAAAATATTTTTAGAACCAGTATATCCAACAACAGAAAAATTAAAATCCAAAGGTATAAGTGGCAGGGGTTTTGCAAAACTTACTCATCAATTATTTTCTCAACTACAGCCATATGATATAGTTGAAAATCTTTCTAACAACATAATTCAAAAATTAAAATTGATGGACAGAGCAACTGCATATCGTTCTGCACATTTTCCAAAAGATGAAAAAGAATATAACGAGGCAATAAGACGATTGAAATTTGAAGAATTATTTATAGCCCAAGTTCGTTTGGGTTTGGTTCGATTACAACGCCATAGAGCCAATCGTGGAGTTTTATTTGAAAAAGTGGGCGATTATTTTAATACATTTTACAACAAACATTTACCATTTCAACTAACTAATGCTCAAAAAAGAGTGTTGAAAGAAATTAGAACTGATACCGCCAAAGGATACCAAATGAACAGGCTTTTGCAAGGAGATGTTGGAAGTGGTAAAACCATAGTGGCATTGCTTTCTATGTTAATTGCTGCAGATAATAATTTTCAAAGTTGCATTATGGCACCCACTGAAATATTGGCTCAGCAACATTATAAAAGCATCACTAAACTTTTACAAAACACCAACATTGAAGTAAGATTATTAACAGGAAGTACAAAAGCTAAAGAACGTAAAGAAATATTACAAGGTTTGTTAGAAGATACCATTCATTTTGTAGTGGGTACACATGCTTTAATTGAGGATGTAGTTCAATTTAAAAATTTAGGATTTGTTGTGGTGGATGAACAACACAAATTTGGTGTGGCTCAACGTGCAGCACTTTGGAAAAAAGCAAAAGTTCCCCCACATGTTTTAGTAATGACTGCAACACCAATACCTAGAACCCTTGCCATGACTGCTTTTGGCGATTTAGATTATTCTGTGATAGATGAACTTCCACCTGGTAGGCAATCTATCACAACAGTTACAAGAAATGAAATGAAGAGAGCCAATGTAATGGAATTTGTAAAAAGTGAAATTGCAAAAGGTCGACAAGCTTATTTTATTTATCCTTTAATAGAAGAAAGTGAAAAAGTTAATTATGAAGATTTAATGCAAGGATACGAGCAAGTAAAAAGTTTTTTTCCAGAACATCAATATAATATTAGCATGTTGCATGGAAAAATGCCCACTGAAATGAAAGAACAAAACATGCTTAAATTTTCTTCGGGTGAAGCACATATTATGGTGGCTACAACAGTTATAGAAGTTGGTGTTGATGTGCCTAATGCATCTGTAATGGTTATTGAGAGTTCAGAAAAATTTGGCTTATCTCAATTACATCAGTTAAGGGGTAGGGTAGGAAGAGGAAGTGAAAAAAGTTATTGCATTTTAATTACTGGAAGCAAATTAAGCAACGAAGCCAAAAAACGATTACAAGTAATGTGTGCCACAAATGATGGATTTAAAATTGCTGAAAAAGATTTGGAGTTACGCGGACCAGGAGATATTGAAGGTACCAGACAAAGTGGTGCATTAAACTTTAAGATAGCCTCAATTGTCAATGATAAAGTTTTGTTAGAATTGGCAAAAAAAGAAGCCGATAATTTATTAAATGATGATATGAACTTAAATTTGGAGGAGAACTTACCAATAAAAAAATATCTTCAATCAGAAAAAGGGAAAACTGGATGGAGTAAAATTTCGTAAGTATCATTGGCTTACATTTTGCCAGAAATAAATAACTACTTTAAATGAAGTTTTTTAAACTGATATTATTTTTTCAATTTTTACTTTCTATTAATTTTTCTAATGCTCAAAACTATTTAGAGTTTATAGAGAATAATGGTCAGTGGGATAAGAATATTGCTTTTAAAGGAGCTTTAAATACCGGTGCTATTGCATTGAAGCCAGATGGAGGCTATAGAATGCTTCAATATAATACTTCAGATTTACAAAATATTCACGAGTATTATCATGCTACAAGTAAAAAAGAAATTGAAAATAATTTACGCAGACAAAAATTAGATTTACGATCACATGTGTATGAAGTAAGTTTTTTAAATGCAAATCCAAATCCACAAATTATATCTGAAAAACCTCAAGATACTTACAATAATTATTATATAGGTAATGACCCTAAAAAGTGGGCAAGTGGTTGCAAAATATTTCAAGCAGTAACATATAAAAATGTATATCCAAATATTGATGTACGATATTATACCGGAAATGGTAAACTAAAATACGATATCATCGTTCAGCCTGGTGGTAATCCAAATCAAATTGCAATGATTTTTGATGGGGCAGATGATATTAAACTTAAACAAGGCAATTTAATTATCAAAACTTCTGTTGCCGAAGAAAAAGAGTTAGCTCCGTATACTTTTCAACCAACAAATGAAGGAAGAAAAACAATTAATTGTTCATTCAAACAAAAAGGAAATGTTGTTGCATTCGATATCGAAAAATATAATACCTCCATTCCTTTAATTATAGATCCTATTAAAGTGTTTGCAACATTTACAGGTAGTGCAGCAGACAATTGGGGTTTTACTGCAACATACGATAAAACTGGTAATTTTTATGCTGGAGGAATTGTTTTTGGGGCTGGATTTCCTATTACAAATGGGTCAACATTTCAAGGTGGGGTGAATTCGGAAGATGGAAATATTTATGATATGGGTATTATTAAATTCAACCCATTAGGTACAGCAAGAATTTATGCAACTTATATAGGTGGAAGTTTAGGGAATGATCAACCACATAGTTTAGTTGTAAATAATAATGGCGAT
>JANPAT010000509.1:0-5283 GCA_031430075.1 Chitinophagaceae bacterium
CTCATTCATCCTCTAAATTTATCGTTAATCATTTTTTAACATCAATATTTAAGGTCAAACTTATCTTTACCAAAACAAATTAATAATGAAAAAAATATTTGCAATTGCTGCAATAATAGGGTGTAATTATGCTTTAGCACAGTTTCCATCGATGGCAAAAGATGATTCTTGGAAGAAAGTTTATAGAGGTTTTGAAACAAAACAAAACGATTTGCTGCATACTAAATTACAAGCTGAGTTTGATTATGAAAAATCTCAACTTTTAGGAAAGGTTTGGATTACTTTACAACCACATTTTTATGAAACTAAAGAATTGGTTTTAGATGCCAAAGGTATGGAGATAAAAGCGATTGAAATGGTAAAGCTTGGTTCAAAAAATATTCCATTAGGCTATTCTTACGATGATAACCTAACACTTAAAATATTTTTAGATAAGTCTTACAGTGGTTCTGAAAAATATACTATTTATATAGATTATATTGCTAAACCTGATGAGCTTGAAACACAAGGCAGTGCTGTAATTAAAGATGCCAAGGGATTATATTTTGTTAATCCAAAAGGAGAAGATAAAGATAAACCAACACAAATTTGGACACAAGGCGAAACAGAAGCAACAAGCGTTTGGGTACCTACTATTGATAAACCCAATCAAAAAACAACGCAAAAATTTTACTTAACTGTTCCGAATAAATATGTTACACTTTCAAACGGTAAATTAGTTTCTCAAACAAAAAATAAAAATGGCACAAGAACAGATTATTGGAAGATGGATTTGCCACATGCTCCTTATTTATTCTTTATTGGCATTGGAGATTATGCAGTGGTAAAAGATGTTTATAAAGGCAAAGAAGTAAGTTATTATGTAGAAAAAGAATATGGAAAAGTTGCTAAAAGAATTTTTGGAAATACACCCGAAATGATGAAATTTTTTAGTGAAAAAGTAACTGGAGTTGAATATCCTTGGGTTAAATATGCACAAATTGTTGGTAGAGATTATGTAAGTGGTGCTATGGAAAATACAACAGCAACCTTACATCAAGAGAATGCACAACAAAACGCCCGTGAGTTAGTAGATGGAAATAAATGGGAAAGCACCATTGCTCATGAATTATTTCATCAATGGTTTGGAGATTATGTTACTGCAGAAAGCTGGAGCAATTTAACAGTTAATGAAAGCTTTGCCGATTATAGCCAGTATTTATGGGCCGAATATAAAGAAGGTAAAGATGCAGCAGGAGAGGAGAATGACAATGAGATGCAAGCCTATTTAAGAAGTAATAGTAGCAAAAAGGATTTGGTACGTTTTTATTATGCCGATAAAGAAGATATGTTCGATTTAGTGAGCTATCAAAAAGGGGGCAGAATTTTAAACATGTTAAGAAATTATGTTGGTGACCCAGCATTTTTTAAATCGCTTAATAAATATTTAATCGATAATAAATTTGGTACTGGTAATGCACATAAATTAAGATTAGCTTTTGAGGTAGTTACAGGTAAAGATTTAAATTGGTTTTTTAATCAATGGTATTTTAATAGTGGTCATCCTAAATTAGATATTAAAACGAGTTATCTTGAAGCTGATAAAAAAGTGCAGTTAATTGTTCAACAAACACAAGATAGTTTAAAATTATTTCAAATGCCTGTTGCTGTTGATGTTTATACAGGCAAATCTAAAACACGCTTTGATGTATGGATGAAAAATAATGCAGACACTTTTTATTTTACTTCTACATCAAAACCAGATTTAGTAAAATTTGATGGAGATAATGTTTTATTAGCTGAGAAGAAAGAACAAAAAAATTTATCTGAATATGTAGCTCAATATTATCAAGCAGCACAATATTTAGATAGAAAAGAAGCCATAGATTTTGCAGCTAAAAATAATAAAGAGGTTGAAGCAATAAATTTATTAAAAGCTGCTATAAAAGATCCTTATTACAAATTAAGAATGAGAGCCATTAAAAATTTGCAAGATGTGCAAGTTGATGATGCAACAATTAAGCAAATTGAAAAAATTGCCACTGAAGATGAATATAGTTTAGTTCGTGCTGAAGCTTTAGATTTTTTGGGAAACTTAAAACAAATAAAGTATCAAAATTTATTTTTAAAAGCTGTTAAAGACTCGTCATACTCAATTGCTGGTGCAGCTCTAGAAGGTTTAGGAGATATTAATGAAAAAGCAGCTTTAGAATTATTGCCAGAACTAAAGAAAGATATAAAAGGCAGATTAAAAATTGCTGTGGGTAAAATTGAATTATTTACCAAGACTGATAATGACTTTGATGAAATGCTTAAACAATACGAAGGTTTAGGAATGTTAGAGAAATTTAATGATTATGGCAATTTTGCATTTTATGTTGGAAGGTTACAGAACATTGAAACCTTTAAAAAAGGTGTTGATGCATTAGTAAAATTCAGAAATATGGTTGCCCCCTTTGGTCAAGGGTTAAAGGAGTTGTTAAACAAGACTTTAGTAGAAATCAAGAAAACCAAGGAAGCTAATAAGACAAAGGACCACACCCAAAATTTAGACACACAAATAGAATATATTACTGAAAAACTGAAGGATTAAAAAAAATAAAAAAATGATAATAAAATTTGGTTATTAAATAATCTTATTATATTTGTCACGGTTTTTCATAGGATATTGGATTTTAAAAACGGGGCTGGATATTTATCCTGGCCCTTTTTTTATGCCAAAACCAGACTAAATATTTTTTAATTCAGCAATAAGTTCTTGTAAAGCTTTTTTAGAATCGCCAAAAAGCATAGAAGATTTTGGTTTAAAAAATAATTCATTTTCAATACCAGCATAACCAGGTTTCATACTTCTTTTATTGATGATAATATGTTTTGCTAACTCCACTTCAAGTATGGGCATCCCATAAATTGGAGATGTTGGATCATTTTTTGCTGCTGGATTCACCACATCATTTGCTCCTAATATTAAAACAACATCAGTGCTTTTAAATTCTTCATTAGCTTGTTCCATTTCAAGCAATTTTTCATAGCTTACATCAGCTTCTGCCAATAATACATTCATATGGCCAGGCATTCTACCAGCTACAGGATGAATTGCATATTTTACTTCTACACCTCTATCATTCAATAATTTTTCTAATTCATGACAACTATGTTGTGCTTGTGCAACTGCTAAGCCATAACCTGGAACGATAATTACTTTATTTGCATAACCCATAATAGTTGCAGCATCGTTCAGCGAAATTTCTTTATAAGTTCCTTGTGATGTTGAGCTAGAAGCTCCATTATGTTGATTACCACCAAAACTGCCAATTAATACATTTTTTAAACTTCTATTCATTGCCTTACACATTAATAGTGTAAGTAAAGTGCCAGCAGCACCCACTAAAATACCACCTGTTAGCATTACTTTATTATCATAAAGAAAACCACCACATGCAGCTGCAACACCTGTAAATGAATTTAATAAAGAAATTACTACAGGCATATCAGCACCACCAATTGGCAAAACAAAAAATACTCCATAAGTTAATGCAACTACTGCGATGAAATAAAATAAATAATAGTTATTAATGTTTAAATTAATTAAAAGATAAGAGGCTAAACTCAATACAATACCCAATAAAATTAAATTGATAATGTGCTGACCCGGAAAAGCAAAGTCTTTGATGCTACCATTTAGTTTGCCCCAAGCAATAATGCTACCTGCAAAAGAAATAGAACCTATTATTAAACCTAATAAAATGGTAAGTAAAACTCCTGTTGTTATGCCACCTGAAATTATTTGTGAATGTAAATGTTCAAACTCAATAAATGAAATTAAAGCAGCACAAGCACCACCCATTCCATTAAAAAGACTCACCATTTCTGGCATTGCAGTCATTTTTACTTTTTTTGCAGCGAGTGTTCCGATGATTGAACCTATAATTAAACCAGCAAAAATCCAAGGATAGTTACCCAGTTTTTCACCATCTTTTTCATATAAAAATATGGTTCCAAAAATGGCAATACTCATACCAGCAGCAGCAATTAAATTTCCTTTTCTGGCTGTCAATGGATGTGCAAGCATTTTTAATCCAAGTATAAAAGTTACACTTCCTACTAAATAACATAGTGTGAGAATATTTAATTCCATAATGATTTATTTTTTGCCACAAAGGCACAAAGTTTTTTACAAAAGACTTTATTTTTTCTTCTTAAACATTTCTAACATTCTATCTGTTACTACAAAACCACCAACAACATTTAAAGTGCCTAAAACAACTGCAATAAAACCTAGAATAAGAGCAAAATAATTATTAGCATCTGCTTGCCCCATTACAATTATAGCACCAATAACTACAACACCATGTATTGCATTTGCACCACTCATTAATGGAGTATGTAAAACACTAGGAACTTTTTCAATAATTTCAATTCCACAAAAAATCATTAAAATAACTATGTAAATTATTTGTTGATGTTGGTTAATGAATTCAAGAATATTTTGCATAGAATAATTTTTATGAGATTAAGGTTGCTACTCTTTCGTTTACTATTTTTCCATCATGTGTAATACAAGTTCCTTTTACTAAATCATCTTCAAAATTCAAATTAATTTCACCTTCTTTAGTAATAATAAGTTGTAAGAAATTCAATAAATTTTTTCCGTAAAGTTTGCTTGCATCAGTTGGCATGGTACTTTGTAAATTACTGTTGCCCACTATCGAAACACCATTCTTAGTTTTAAAGGTTTCGTTATTTTTTGTTTGAAGTGTATTACCACCAGTTGATGAAGCCAAATCAATGATTACACTTCCATTTTTCATATTAGTAATCATATCATCTGTAATAAGTATTGGAGCTTTTTTTCCTGGAATTTGTGCTGTAGTAATTACCACATCTGCTTTTGCAACAGCTTCAGCAATTTTTTTTTGTTGTTTAATTTTATATTCTTCTGTTTGTTCAACAGCATATCCACCAGCCTTACTAGCATCTTGAGCACCTTCAACTTCTATAAACTTTGCACCCAAGCTCATTACTTCTTCTTTAACTGCTGGTCTTGTGTCAAAAACTTCAATTACAGCACCTAATCTTTTTGCAGTTGCAATAGCTTGTAAACCTGCAACACCTGCACCAAGTATTAAAACTTTAGCTGGTGCAACCGATCCTGCAGCAGTCATAAACATAGGAAAATAATGTGGCAACAAATTAGCAGCTTGTAACACTGCTTTGTATCCAGCAATATTGGCTTGGCTACTTAATACATCCATGCTTTGAGCTCTTGTTGTTCTTGGAATCATATCTAAACTAAAACAAGTA
>JANPAT010000510.1:0-1877 GCA_031430075.1 Chitinophagaceae bacterium
CGCATGATGTGTGTTTTTATTAAAAAGATAGAACTTAAATTAAAAATTTATTGTAGTACTACGCCCCTAGCACAAGCAGAAAGCTATATTACCTTGACGGATTTAATTAGGATAATTGGTTGTCGAAAGTAAGGTTTTTTAACAAATAATTTAATACTTTTTTTTATTAAATTCTTTTAAAAAGTGCTTGAACAATAAGAGGCTGTCTTAAAACAAAATTTTAAGGCAGCCTCTTTTAATTTTTCTAATCGAATTCTAATATAAATATTATTTTACTTTTTTGTAGAAGCTACTTTTCCTAAAGGTCTACTTTTTGCAAGGTCAACTAAAATTGGTGCAGCTACAAATATTGAAGAATATGTACCTGTTATAACCCCAACTAACATTGCAAATGAAAAGCCTTTAGTTACTTCTCCACCAAACAAGAATAAAATTAAAATGGTTAAGAATACAGTTAATGAAGTCATGATAGTACGACTTAAAGTTTGGTTAATAGCCGTATTAATCACTTGTTCTTTTGGCATGTTTGGATATAATCTAGTATCTTCTCTTATTCTATCGTAAACAATAACTGTATCGTTCATTGAGAATCCAATTACAGTTAATAATGCTGCAATAAAATGTTGATCGATTTCTAAAGGGAAAGAAACAAACTCTCTACAGAAAGAGAACACAGCAAGTGTTACCAGCACGTCGTGTAATAAAGCAACAATAGTACCTAAGCTATAACGCCAATCTCTAAATCTGATAAAGATGTACAAACAAATTATTAAAATGGCTATGATACCTGCTTTAACTGCACCTTTCTTTAAATCTGCAGAAATACTTGGTAAAACAGTTTGAGAACTTTCTTTATGGAAAGATGAGAATTTAGCAAATGTTGTATTTGCAGGAAGATGCTTTTCTAATCCTTTAAACAAAGCTTGTTCAACAACAGCATCAACTTTTAATCCTGCTTCCTTAATTTTAAATGCAGTGGTAATGTTAATTTTTTTACCATCTTTTCCTATGGTTTTTACAACTGGAGATTCTCCGGCAAAAGCATTTTTTAAATCATCTCTAACTTCGTCAGGAGAAACTTTATTTTCAAACTTAACAGTATAACTTCTTCCACCTGCAAATTCAACACCTTCATCAAATCCATTGAATAAAGCAGCAATACCTATTACCAAAACAACAACAGATATTCCATAAGCATATTTTCTGTACTCAATAAATTTATAAGAGGCATGTTTAAAAATTCTTTTTGAAACAACGGTGAAATATTGAAAGTGACGTTCTTTCTTTTCATCAGCATACATATCAGTGATTAATCTTGATACCAATATTCCACAAAATAAGCTTAGGGTAATACCTAACATTTGTGTAGTTGCAAATCCTAAAATTGGACCTAACCCAAAAATGAATAAGATAGCAGCCGTTAGAAATATTGTAACGTGGGCATCTAATACTGGTGCTAAGGAACGTTTATAACCTTCATTAACTGCAACATCATATTTTTTACCACGTATTAGTTCTTCTTTAATACGTTCAAAAATAATTACGTTAGTATCTACGGCCATACCAATGGTTAACACTAAACCTGCAATACCAGCAGCGGTTAAAGTAAAGCCTAAAGAAGCTAATACACCAACTGTAAATAATAAGTTTAAGATTAATGCAATGTTTGCAATCCATCCTGCAGTGTTATAATACAACAACATTAAAATAAAAATTACACCAAATGAAATGGCAAAACTCATTGCACCCCCTTTTACAGCTTCAGCACCTAAAGTTGGACCAATGATATATTGATGAACAATTTTTGCAGGTGCAGGCAATTTACCACTCTCTAATATTTGAGAAAGATCTGTTGCTTCTTGTACAGAAAAACTTCC
>JANPAT010000511.1:0-2262 GCA_031430075.1 Chitinophagaceae bacterium
AATTTGTACATTCTTTGGTAAATATGTTGGCACAGTTAAAGCAAATGGATTGTTGTTTGTTAATCCTTTTTACCTGACCCTGAAAATGAGTTTGCGTTTAAACAACATGGAAAGTGCTCGTTTAAAAGTGAACGATAAAATGGGTAATCCAATTGAAATTGCAGCAGTAATCGTTTGGAAAGTTGCTGATACTTATAAAGCAGGTTTTGAAGTTTCGGATTATATGGAATATGTTAAACTTCAAAGTGAATCTGCAGTAAGGCATTTAGCTACAACTTGTCCTTACGATCATATGGAAGATGAAAATGCAACCATTACTTTACGTGATGGTGCAGAAAAAGTAAATGAATTATTAGAAGCAGAATTAAATGAAAGATTACATTCTGCTGGAATTATTATTAGCGAAGCTAGAATCAGTCATTTAGCATATTCAGCAGAAATTGCAGGAGCTATGTTACAACGTCAACAAGCAACAGCAATAGTTGCAGCTCGGCATAAAATTGTTGAAGGTGCTGTTAGTATGGTAGAAATGGCTTTAGAACAATTAAGTAAAAAAAATATAATAAATTTAGATGAAGAGCGTAAAGCAGCAATGGTAAGCAACTTAATGGTGGTGCTTTGTGGTGAGAGGGCTGCTTCACCAGTTTTAAATACCGGTACTTTATATAATTAATTATATCAAAATGAAAGCTTGTGGCAAATAAAAAAAGTTTTGTTTTAAGAATTGATGAAGACACTTATAAGTCTTTGGAGCAATGGGCTTCAAATGAATTTAGAAGTGTTAATGGGCAAATAGAATGGCTAATTCAACAAAAACTTTTTGAAAAAGGTAGATTAAGAACAACAAAAAAAGAAACTGAAGAAAAGAAAAAGAAATAACAACAAAAAAGTCCTTTCAAAAAAATTAGAAAGGACTTTTTATTAAAATACAATAACCACAAACCTCATAAGCCGGATTCTGTTTCTAAACTATCATTTATCTAGCTCAGTTATTACTAACTAAGTCTTGCTGCCTACCCTGGTACTTGCCCTAAGGCTCGAACGAGCAGCCCTCAAAAGCACCTATATGTGGCATTACAGCATCTAAGGTTTACCCATAAACTGCATTACTGCAATTAATCGTAGGCTCTTACCCTACGTTTTCACCCTTACCAATGTTTATCATTGGCGGTAATTTTCTGTGGCACTTTCTGTTCTTGTAAACAAGACCTGGCTATTAACCAGTAGATTGCTCTATGCTGTCCGGACTTTCCTCTTTGTAAACAAAGCGATAGCTCGGGTTTGTAGTATTATTCAGTTAATTGATTCATGGCATTTTCTTTTTCCATATCAATAATCCAATCTTTTCTTTTTAACTCAAAATTGGTTCCTAAATATAATCTTCTCACTTGTTCATCATCTGCTAATTCTTCGGCAGTTCCATGTTTAAATATTTTTCCATCAATCAACAAATATGCTCTATCGCAAATCGATAAAGTTTCGTTTACATTATGGTCGGTAATTAATATGCCAATGTTTTTATATTTTAATTTGGCTACAACAGTTTGAATATCTTCAACAGCAATTGGGTCAACGCCTGCAAAGGGTTCATCTAACAAAATAAATTTTGGGTCAACAGCTAATGCTCTAGCAATCTCAGTTCTACGCCTTTCTCCACCACTTAAACTATCTCCATTATTTTTTCTTACTGTTTGCAAATTGAATTCATCTAATAATCTTTCGAGTTTTTCATGTCGTTCTTGTTTAGATAATTTGGTCATTTCTAAAACTGCCGAAATATTATCTTCAACAGAAAGTTTTCGAAATACACTAGGTTCTTGTGGTAAATATCCAATTCCCATTTGAGCTCTTTTATACATTGGTAGTTTGGTAATATCTTCATCATTTAAATAAACCGTTCCATCATCTGGTCGTATCAATCCCACTACAATATAAAAAGAAGTAGTTTTACCGGCACCATTTGGCCCTAATAAACCAACAATTTCGCCTTGCTTTACTTCTATTGAAACCTGATTAACTACAGTTCTGTTTTTGTAAATTTTTACTAGATTATTTGTATGAATAGTTAAGTTCAAAATTAATTTTTATCTTTTTAATTGACTGTGAACAAATAAACTGGTAATACTTTTATTTTCGGCTGCATTACGAATGGCAATGGCAAATAAATCTGAAACTGAAACTGTTTTTATTTTTTTAGATTGCTGTTTTAAAGGAATAGTATCGCAAACAACAAGTTCTTCTAATACACTATTTTCAATATTC